>JAVVZN010000019.1:244-1428 GCA_036650555.1 Rikenellaceae bacterium | reverse complement strand
CCATTTACCAAAACACGCGCATATGCAAGCATGTTTTTTATCTCAACACGTTGATAAAACGAGAAACCGCCATAAATACGATAAGGTATAGATCTCTGACGGAGAGCCTCTTCAAATGTTCTCGATTGTGCATTTGTGCGGTAAAGTATTGCAAAGTCTTTATAATTTTTACCTTTTTCTGTGCTCATAGCATGCTTTATGTCGCTTGCCACATTCACAGCCTCCTCTTTGTCGGTGTAGAGCTTGTAGACTTTTATCTTATCACCAACTTCGCCTTTTGAAAACGACACTTTTTTCAGACGGTTATCATTTTTTTCTATCACACTGTTTGCCGCATTCACAATAGTTTGAGTGGAACGGTAGTTCTGTTCTAGTTTATATGTTTTTGAGGTAGGGTAGTCTTTCTGAAATTTAAGTATATTTTCAATTTTGGCACCGCGGAAAGAGTAGATGCTCTGTGCATCGTCGCCAACCACAGCTATATTTCCAAATTTCTCTGCTATTTTCTTTATAATTAAATATTGAGCCATGTTAGTATCTTGATACTCATCGACTAATATGTAGGTGAATTTATTTTGATAAACAGAAAGCACCTCTTCGTTATCGCGAAAAAGTATGTTTGTGTAGAGTAGTAGGTCGTCGAAATCCATTGCGTTATTGGCTTTACAACGCATCATATAAGCACGATACACATCTAAAAACTGCGGAATACCTAGCTCTCTATCTTCAGCTATTAATGTTGTATTTGCGGTGTAGCCAGCAGGTGTCATGAGATTGTTCTTAGCTAGCGATATGCGTGATGCCACAGTGCGTGGTTTATACTTATCGTCGTTGAGATTCATCTCTTTAATTATATTTTTTATCAGATTCTGGCTGTCGGTTGAGTCGTAGATCGAAAAATTACTTGTGAAACCAAGATGTTGAGCTTCTTTACGCAATATACGCGCAAAAATAGAGTGGAATGTACCCATCCATATCATTTGTGCTTTCTCTTGATCTACCACTTTTGCAATGCGTTCGCGCATTTCAGATGCTGCTTTATTTGTAAAAGTAAGAGCAAGAATAGAGTATGGACGCACTCCTTGGCGTATCATATGAGCAATACGATATGTGAGAACTCTAGTTTTGCCCGATCCAGCACCTGCTATAATTAATGCCGCACCATTGTAGTTTTCGGCTGCTTC
>JAVVZN010000019.1:0-230 GCA_036650555.1 Rikenellaceae bacterium | reverse complement strand
AACTAAAGGATAAGAATAAAAAAAATACTCCGATAGTATTTACTATCGGAGTCGAAATTTATAACCTTTTAAAGTAATAATTTACTACAAATCAATTTTATAAGCATCTTTTAATAAATTGTCGATTGAAATTAAATCATCATCACCTTTTATTACATGGTTATGAAATAAAACTTCATCTGGCAGATCTTCATTGATAGGTTCATTTTCTGAGTATATATCATCCATAG
>JAVVZN010000018.1:0-12544 GCA_036650555.1 Rikenellaceae bacterium | reverse complement strand
GATAATTGCCTATGGTTGTTTGATTTATGGATTGAGGATTGATACATATATCAAATGAATTTATATAGTCTGGAACTGTGTTCGGTGCTTTTGAACCGAGGAAATAAACGTTGTTTAATTTGTTTAGTTGGTGGGTGGCGAAAACATGATCTATTCTGCCAACCATAACAAACGAATAGTTTGGATTAGCTTTTGCTAGATTAAATATCAAATCAGCATCTAGCCGTACGGAAGTGATATCGCCCATGTAGCCTATAATTGGATGAGAAATGTTTTCTATATCTGTTGGTTTGTTGTCATTCGATATTTTATAGGTTGATAGATCAACGCCTTGCCCTATATCATATGAGTTTTTGTTGTATCTTTTTGCGAAATTGGTCAGTTCAGTAGAATTACATACCACTAAATCACTCTTAGCTATTAATTTCGGTTCTAATCTAGTTGCATGACGTTGCCAGAACTTTATTCCTAATAGATTATCACGTCGGTAGTATATGTTTAAGTTTGTGTTTAGGTATTCTTTTGCGTAGAAACTCCTATAAATGTTGTTGTCGCAAAAATGTATAACATCTCTAAAGTCTAACTCATTTGCTATCTTATTTATATAAGTGAATATTTTTTTGTTGTTTAGTTTGTTTATAATATCGAATAGTATTCCATCTGGAAGAGAATTAACTGGCATGATAGTGAATGGGAAATCTAAAAGCCATATGTTTTTGTCGATTGCTCTAATGGGTGATGCTTGCTTGTGTAGCACTTTTAATCGCTGTTGAACATCTGCATCTGTTGATTGCAAATCGGAGCTAAACATGCTGAGAGGAGTATTCACATATAATACTCTATTGTGTTTTGCTATTTCAATGGCAATATCTCTTGCGTTAGATCCCATTGATATATCCCATGGTTGTAAACCTGTGAAGATGAAATCACGTCCTGTTATCATTATATGTTCGTTATGTGATTTTAATGTGTAAAGTATATATATTTGAATCTACTCGTTTACGATTTGATTTTTCTCTTTACAGTATTGAGAGCTGTCAATATGAATAGGAGTGGGGCACTTCGCATTGCTTTTATAAATCTGGCATCAATAAAGTAGTCAGGTGTTGCAATGCTAAATGCTACAATAAGAAATATTAATAACACAACCCATTTTATAGCTAGACCCCATGAAAATATTATTAGACCGATTGATATTAACACAAGTGTTCCGATAAGTAGCGTACGTGATGGGATTAGCCATTGAAACAACTTATCAAATAAGTCGTAATTACCTTGTATGATAGCTTTAGGTATCTTGATAAAAGATGATATGAATTGTTTTACTGGATTGAAGTACCATGACGTACGTTGCTGGTAGTATTGATCTGCTTTTGGTGCCTTCTCCCCATAAACATGGGTGTTGTTTAGATATTCAATATATATTGATTGTTCTAGTAGCATTATCTCAAGTTCTTTAACCACGTCGTTCATGGTTATCGAGGCAAGGTTCTTTTTTAACCAACTGAAATTTAATGCCATGCCCGAACCTATAAGTGCAGACGAGAAACCAATATTTACGTGTCCTAATCGAAATATAGAATTGTTTATCTCTTCACTTATTGCTGCAAATAGAGCAGTGTCGGTGTGTAATTTTCTTGATACACGATGAGTTTGTATTGCCATACCACCAGAGTAGAGGGCGTCATTTATCTCTTTTAGAAATGTGTTATCCACATTGTTGTCAGCGTCCATTATGATTGCTGTATCGTATATTTTGTCGGGGGTATGTGCTATTGCGTATTGCAAGGCTCTTGCTTTGTTGTAATTAGTTTTGTCGGTTATTATTATTTTTACTGGTAGTTGCTCTAATAAGATGTTTGTGTCTTTGTGTTTCTCATTTGAAACCACAATTATATCATATTTATCACTAGGATATAATTGATATTGAAATGATTTAATTGATTCCAAGATTATACTATCTCTGTAATCAATAAAGAAAAAAATGGCATAGCGAAATTGCTTTCTAGCTGGTGGATATTTATTGCTTTTACGAATTAACGATGCAATTGCAAAGATAAAAATATAGCATACAGCAATTAAATACAATAAGAACAATATCTTATCTATAAAGAATATCCCCATTGAAAACCAATCAGCTATATTTATAGATTGATAATATTCTTCCATGAATAGTACATTTTAATAACTTTATACAAAAGTAATAATAATTAACTCGAAAACATCATAAAATGGTAGCAAATTAAAACAGTTTCTAAGTTTATCAATTATTTAGCTAGGGATTCTGACTTGTGAGAGTTTTCTATATTCTGCAAGTTATTTGTTTGTTGATTATCAAAATATTTACCCATGAATACAATTGCAATACTCATATTAACAATCAAAACGACAGGAAATTGTCCTAATATTTGATTTCCATACGACGATACGTAGATGCCGAAAGTACCACACAGAAGTGCGGTTAATATTCCTTTAACTTCTTTGTCTTTTATCTTAAACATTATAATGTACGATCCATAAATGATTATATATGATAATATCATCACATAAATACACAGCCCAACTATTCCTGTTTCGACCCATATTTTTACATACCAAGAATCTGTTGGTATTGATGTGGTAAATCGCACAGGAGCATCTTTTGAATCAACGCCACTCAATCCTAATCCTTCACCAAACGGCTTGTCAGCTAGATACTTGCCCAGAATTTTTTGATTGTTAAGACGTACCACAAGCGATGGTTCGTTTGGATCAAAAACTGTACGCATTCTTCTTATGTAGGCATTGCTTTGTCCGATTGTTGTTGTTGCTAAAAACATATACGCTGCAAGTAAGATAACTAATGATGGTATCATTATCTTGAACCGTTTTGAAAGCAATGTGAAAAGAAGAAACCCCGATGCAGGCACAGCTAAAGCACCTCTTGTTCCGGAAATCATTAATCCATATAGAGCAGCTAGTGCAATGATTATAAAATATGTGCGTTTAGCTTTACTTTTTGTGTAGATTGCTACAATGGCAAAAACAACTAATGCGTGCCCCATCACAGCTCCGAATAGGCCAGCACTTACATAATATGAAAAATAGCGTGTTCCAGAGGCGAGTAAGTGCGTTCTCGACAACTCACCACTGTTTAACATTTTCCATTCTGTATTGTCGAACCCGATGTATTTTTGTATTAATGCTTTAGCTATACCAATTAACGTTAATAGTGATAGGAGCATTAATATTGATTTTACTTGGCTAAATTTTTTGAATGTTAAGAATGTGACTAGTACCATAAGAATGAAAAAGTAGCTTGTTCCTCTTGATAGTACCCATGTTTTTGTTATTGCCGATGGATTTAACAATTCAAGAGAGCAATATATCATCCAAATGAATGTTACAAACGTGAGGGAATTGAAAATATTTACTGTTTCGCGTTTTTTTGTATATGCTAAATTTATCAGATATGATATAAATATAACAATAATAAATATATCAATCGCAACGCTAAGCCCGTCAATGTTGGTATAGCGCATTATTACTATAATAAAGTAGTTAAGCAAAAAAAGTACAACAAACCCTCTAAATGGATTATGTATAATGGCTATAAGTAGCATAATCATAAGAGGGGCCGAGGCAATCATGATCCCTACTAATGGATGTCCTAGTGCAATAAGAGTAGATATTACAATAAGTGAGATCACTAATATCGCAGTAGTTACTCCAGTTTTATTGTCTAAGCTGCTATTTTTATTATTCAGCATCACACTACTTCTTTGCAGTTATTCCAAAGTTGAATATTTTATAATTCAGTTTACGAAGAGTTGTGTATGGAGGTAGCATACCAGTGTATTGCTCAACTGTCTCGCGCGAGGCATTGTTAAGATATATCAGTAGAGGATGGTCTGTTTCTTCCTTGCCAATTGCTGTCTGTAAGTTCTCAAATATAGATTTGTCGCTAGGCGTCCACGCTCTTTGTGCATCTAAAATTAAAAGATTAATAGTTGCCTCTTTTAAGAATGTAGGCGGTACGCTACTTTGCGCAAGTGGCTCATATTCTACAGTTATTATATCTGATTTCCATTCGTACTTGTCTAAGAAATTAAATATACTTGACGCGCGTCTGAATATTTTTGATTCATTGTCGAACTCTTTATGATATGAAATAGATGCAAAATTATAGCCTCTTTCTTCCCAGTAATCTTTTAATTCATCTGCAATAAAAGATTTTCCTTCTCCTTGCTTTATACTTAATAAATTAATTATTAGTGGTTTATCATTCTTGATATATCTGTTTAAAATATTACTTAGATATGAGATCGAAATACGTTTGCACTCCTCTATGTAATTTCTGTATTTTCGCTCATTATTTGATGGAAATGCGCCTATTACTTTGCCTTTTGTTAAGTAAGCAGCACGTTGTCCGTCGCGTATAGTACGGTCGAGCATCTCAATGAGTAGGTTGTAGCCTAAGATGAATACGATAGCACATATGAATGCTAGTATAACATACAACTCTCTCTTCCTCGACATTGCAATAAGAGGCAGGTCGGGCGGTGTTACCACTTGTAGTGTGCCTGATTCAAGCATAATATTTTTTTGCTTGAGTTTTGCAAGTCCTAGATGGTGGAGTATGGTTAGATATTCTTCTTCATTAACTCTTACTTCTCGATCATATCTGGCTAGATTTGGTCCAACAGGAGAGAATGTTTCATATTGTTTTATTATTTCATTTTTACGTTTCTCCATCACCAATAATTCAGATCTGCTCTTTTCATATTTCAAAAGAGCATCAAACCACTCATTCACCATTTCGGTAATGACGACTCCTTTTTTAGAGAATTTGTAAAGATCTATGTTGTTTGCAATGGATTTTATTTTTTGTTCTGATTGAGTTAATTCCGCTTTACTTCTTTCTAGTGATTCATCGTTATTAGATGTGCTGTCGCCAAATATCTCAATCTCGGCAATCTTTCCGTTGAGTTTTGATATGTCGGTTAGTGCATCTAAAAATGTTTCATTTTCTCGTACTAATTGAGTTCGTATATCCATTTGTTTCTCCAACTCAACTAATAGAGCTTTAGAACTTTGAAATGTTAAAAGTATCTCTTCATAATGAGATTCAAAACTATTATTAAGAGCAGATAGATGTTTTGTTTGCTCTTCATAGTTGATGATTTTATTCTCAATATTGAAACTAACTAATTTGTCTTCTGATTCGTTTAGTTTTGTCCTAGCAATTATAAGTTGTTGTTCAAAATGTTTTACTACATCGTTCGATGCACTTAGTAGTAGTAGTTCATATTTAGAAGCTAGCTCTTTATTCAAAAAGGCTAGAGTGTTTGAAGCAACTCCTGGATCATCACATTCGTATGATATTTCAATCATGTCGCTGACACCTTTTCTTCCAACTTTTATCTTGCTTAATGCTTGGTAGCTATAATGTCTATACTCCCAGTTGAATATAGCATAGATAAAATTATTTTTGCTCTCCTTTTTGTAATTTAGTAGATTACGAACCGTATTTTCTTGAGATGTTTTATCTACTAATGGCAAAACATCTTGCGCAATTTTTAAAAGATCACGATAATTTTTAGCTGAGATATATGGTGATTCTTTTGCATTAAGATCGCCTTTTATTAGCGCTTGTGCAATAAGATTTACCGACACCATTTCTAGTACACTTCTTGATTTCACCAAATTAATGATATTGTCGTGGGCATTATTCGATGAGTTCCAGTCCATGCCTCCAGATCCATCGTCAATAGAGGTTTTTGATGTTATTCCAGTGAATAATGTTGTGGTAACGACGTAAGTCTTTGGTAAGAAATTGGTCAAAAAGGCAACAGCAATAACAATAAATGTTGTTCCAAAAAATAACTTATATCTTATACGATAAATAAAACTTGATAAAAAGACGAATGTATCCATTATATCATAGTTAATGAGTTAGGTGATGTTTGACAGTAGATTTTGAAAATGTTTATCAATTATTATGTTGTTTTATTCTTTGTTTCTTATAATTTTGATCTTTGTAAGCAATTCTAGTATTGTGACAGCATTGTGCAGAGATGCTTTACTTTCTTCATATTTTATAATCGCATCGGCTCTTCTGGAGCGTTCGAGCGATAAATCTATAATATCAATTCGTCCGTTTACAAAATCACGTTCAGATATTTGCATCTGTGCATTATAAAGTGCCACCGCTTCAGCTTTTACTTTCATCAACGCAATGTTTTTAATTACTTCGTTGTACGTTTCAAGTATTAGTATTTGCCTGTTTTCTATGGCTCTTTCAGCCTCGTAAGTGGCTTGACTTAATCTAGCTTTTGCTGCGTTGGTTTTGTTTTTACGAGAGAAAAGATCGTCAAATGGAATTGATACAACCACACCTCCATTATACCAGCTTTGAACTTGTCTTGTTGTCGATGAATATTCTGGTAAGGGTTCGCCAGTTAATTGTGATACAAAAGAGTTGTTTGTTCCGTATTGGTAATTACCTTGTGCACGAAAATATTTCAACCACTCTTTTTTTGCTGCTTTTAAAAGATATTCGGCTTCTTTTGTCTTTTGTTCATAGAACATAACATCAGAATATGATTTTGCAGTTTCGAGAAATACCGAAATAGGTGGCAGATTTATATTTTTATAATCGCCATCATATATTTCATTTTTTGTAGTATCTGTATTTATAGATTGATTTATTGAATCGTTCACTTGTGCATAGCTAGATGCAACAGATCCAATTAATAACAATAATATACAATAAGTTCGTTTCATTAGTCGTTGATTTGTTTGTGGATCAAAATATAAAAAATAAAACAATGGGTAAGATAATTTATATCTACACCACATTGTTTTATTGGAATTTAATGCTTATTGATAGTTTTATTCATCATGGCTAATTGAATAAGATAAAACTAGTTTCCAACATCCACCGTGTTAGCTTTATCACGATATCCATCCATATCATAATACCAATCTGCGTAGTTCGCTCCACCTGATTCAGCCCATTCTTGGAAGTGAAGATAAGTTTCGGTGAATTTCTTTCCTTCATAAGCGTGAGGAATAACAATTGGTACACTTATAGCCCATACTAGATGAGTGTTTGAGAAATAGTAATCAGTAGATTTGTCGGTTACATTGCTATTCTTTTGCAAAAGATCGTAATGGTCTTTTCCTAAAGATGATGGTGCTTGTCCACCAATGTGTATCTCTTTTAAAGTTGCATCGTCAGATTTAGCAATAAAGAAGTTGATGTTTTTTTGAGTTAATTGATGTGGAAGAATTTTGTGTATAACATTGTTTGTTATATTCTTTCTTGCAAAAAGATTGAATTGAAATTCAACAAGTTGGTTTACTGGAATTTCGTAACCTTGGCTTACATTTAGGAATGAACCACCTTTAGGTTTGTTTTTGTTCTCTTTTATGTTTTTTAAAAGGAATATAGCAGGTTCATCTCTGTATGGATTAAGAAGAACCATTTCAGGATTGTTAGAGGTGTTTTTAGTATATTCAAGCATTATTAGATCATCAATGTCGCTTGCATTAAGTTCGTTAAGTTGCAAGTATAGATCGAATGGTTCATTGCCGCCAACAGCATTCATTCTTACTTGAAGACGTATTTCTTCAACTCTGTTTTTTTTGTTTAGAGCTAAATCAAATCTGTAATTCACTGCAAAATCGTTTAAATCATAGTCGCCGTAAGATGGCCATAGATCTTCAAACAATAATGTTGCCATGCTTGTGCTGCTAGGAACGTAAATGTGTGATGGTTTAACATTAAAATTTACAGCTTTGGTTTGGTCTGAAGCTGCATTGACATCAATAGATTTACTATCGTCAGGAACGGTGTATTGTATTTTACCGTTTGAAACATTAAGAGTTGTTCCTACTGAAAAACCATTTTCTTTTTCGTATTTCACTGTAAGTGATTTTACAGTTTTAGGTAAAGAAATAGATGGTTTGTCGATGCCTTCGCCGGCTATGAATGTTGCGATGGCATTGTTTGGATCAGAGGTAAAGATAGATACTTTTGATGCGTGTTTTGCAGAAGTAAAATCACATATTGCATCTTCAGTGGTTTGCCAGTCAAAATTTGCGGGAACATTCATCTCTGTAAAATCAACCGAACCACTTTTTTTATTTGTGTCGATGTTCTTAACACATGAAGTGATTGAGAGTGTTAAGATGGTTGCAATTACTAATGTCAGTTTTCTCATTTGTTAGTTTTTAGTTGGAATTTGAAATTTGTATCGTGTGATAATATATCATTTATTGATAGAAATAAATGGTTTAGAGTGTATGTTACGCGGAGTATGTTTAAATACCTAGTTAATATAATATAAATATCTGACTTTTAATCATGTTTTATGGTTGTAAAAATACACTATATATTTTAAAATAACAAATATTAATATAAAATATTTATTATTTAGTTCTTTTAGTCCGTTTAACATATCATTATTGCCTGGTTGATGTGAAATTTTGATGTAAATATTTGATCTTAAATTGTGTTATATTTATTTATTAGTCAGTTTAAGCTTTCTAAGAAGCTGTTTTAATTTGTATTAAAAATTTTATTACTGCTATTTTAAGGCTGTTTTTCGATGATTTGCCGAGATAGTAGTGGACTACAGCTCAAAATCATCGGAAAAAGAGTTGTAGTAAAATGCTGGTAGTAAAATGTTGGTAACAAATTAAAACAGCTTCTTGGTATAAATGATATATTTATGTTGATTTATTGCTATATTTGTAATTAATCGAATAAAAAAAACTTAGATATGTGGAGAGGTTTTAGTCTTATAATTGTTTTTTCTATGTTGTTTTCATCGTGTAAAGATAAAAATGATATAAAATTGGTGGATCATGTGAATTTTAAAACAACAATTGAAGGTCGTAATGTTGATTTATATGATTTAGATTCTGGAAATGGACTTTACATGCAGGTCACAAATTATGGAGCGCGTGTTGTGTCGTTGTGGATGGCAGATAGAAATGGTAAGTATAGCGATATTGTGTTGGGGCACAACAACATAAAAAACTATATGAATGCCACTGAAGGGCGTTATTTCGGAGCTACCGTTGGGCGTTATGCTAATCGTATTGCCACAGCATCGTTTGTGATCGACACCGTTAAATATTCTCTCTCTGATAATAACAAAGGTAATTGTATTCATGGTGGTCAAAATGGACTTGATCGCGTTGTGTGGAGCGTTGATAGCGTGAGTACAAACAAAATATGTTTCTCTTATGTGTCGCCCGATGGAGATCAAGGATTTCCAGGTGAGTTAAAAATCAATATGACCTACACTCTTACCGACGATAATCAGTTTGTTATAAATTATGCTGCCACCACCACAAAAACAACATTTGTGAATTTTTCGCATCATAGCTTTTTCAATCTTAAAGGCGAGGGCAATGGAACTATCTTAGATCATATAGTAACCATTAATTCAGACAGCATCACACTAGTTGATAGTAATATGATTCCATCGGGAGTGATTGCATCGGTTGAGTCCACTCCTTTTGATTTTAGCAAGCCCACAGCAATTGGTGATAGAATTAATGCCGATGATGAGCAGTTGAAATTTGTGTCTGGCTATGATCATAATTGGGTTCTTGATTGTACAAAAGGTGTTGTGCATGCAGCCACAGTTTATGAGCCATCAACAGGACGTTGTATGGAGGTGTGGACAGATCAACCAGGCATGCAGTTCTACACTAGTAACTCTTTACATGGTGCAAACAAAGGAAAGAGTGGTAAGGGCTACAACTTCAGAGAGTCGTTTGCCATGGAGACACAAAAATATCCAGATTCTCCTCATCATTCAAACTTTCCATCAGCGCTTTTAAATCCCGATCAAACATATATCCAAACTTGTATATACAAATTTTCAGTACAGAAATGAAAAACGAAAAATTATTGGTAAGTGCCGTAGCGACATTTGCTTTAGCGTCAGCATTTAATGTTGCCGCTGCCGATCGGCGTCCTAATATCATCTACATTATGGCAGATGATCACGCCTCACAAGCCATAAGTGCCTATGGTGGAATATTGGCAGGTGTGTTGCCAACACCAAACATCGACCGCATTGGACGAGAAGGGGTGAAACTAAACAATTGTTTTGCCACAAACTCAATAAGCACGCCTAGTCGTGCAGCTATCCTAACGGGCGAGTACAGTCAGAAAAACGGTGTCTACACTCTTCAAGATAAGCTAGATATAGAGCATCCTACCGTGGCTAAAGAGTTGCAGAAAGCAGGCTATCGAACAGGAATGTTGGGAAAATGGCATCTCAAAACGGAGCCTCAAGGTTTTGACTACTACAACGTCCTTCCAGATCAAGGGCGATACCATAATCCTATCCTCATCAAAAAAGGGGAGTGGGGCGATCCAAATCATGATATGCGTAATGGCAAACTCTACGAAGGACACTCAACCGATGTTATCACCGATGAGGCTTTGAGTTATTTGTCTAGTTGTAAGAAAGATGAGCCATTTTTCCTTATGTGTCACTACAAAGCACCGCATCGTTCGTGGAACCCTGCCGAAAGATTTCAGAATCTACTTAAAGATGTAACTATTCCGGAGCCAGAAAATCTCTACGACGACTACGATGGCAAAGGACAATATGCTGAGATATTGCGTATGAGCATGGAGCATCTCACTAAAACCGATCTGAAAACCGATATTCCATCGGGCATGAGTCGTGATGAGCAGCGTAAATGGGCTTATCAACTCTATATAAAAGATTACTTGCGTTGTATTGCAGGCATAGATGAAAATGTTGGTAGAATACTTAAATACTTAGACGACAACAATCTAACCGAAAATACTATTATTATCTACACTAGTGATCAAGGATTCTTCTTAGGTGAACATGGTTGGTTTGATAAGCGATTAATGTATGAAGAGTGCATTCGTATGCCGTTTTTAATGCGTTACCCTAAGGAGATAAAAGCAGGAACGGTGAATAATGATATTATTTTAAATATTGATTTTGCCCCTTTGTTTTTGGATTATGCAGCAGCAGAAAAGCCTAGTAATATGCAAGGAGAGAGTTTCAGAGCTAATGTGGCTGGAAAAACTGCTAAAGATTGGAGAAAATCTATGTACTATCGTTATTGGATGCACCGCGACATAAATCACTTTGTGGCAGCAAACTATGGTATCAGAACCGATCGCTATAAACTAATATTCTACTATGGTCAGCCACTTGGCATGAGTGGTGCAGGCAAAGAGGCAATCGTGCCAGCAGAATGGGAGTTGTATGACTTGAAAAATGATCCTAAAGAGATGAAAAATATCTATGGTGATCCTAAAAATGCCAAACTAATTAAAGAATTGAAGAGTGAACTTTTGAAACTTAAAACCAAATATGGTGATGAAGATTCGCAATATCCAGAAATGAAGTCAGTGGTTGAAAACTATTACTGGTAGCGATGTTTTGAGCCAAAATAGTGTCAATTTGTTTGGTTTAGTTGGTAATTTGTTATACTTTTGAAAAAATAAATTTTGTTTATGAAGAGTTTAGGAATAGATATAGGTAGTTCGTCGATCAAAGTTTCGCTGATGGATATATCGTCTGGTGAGTGTGCTGGGTCGGTTTCTCTGCCCGACAGCGAGATGACTATTGATGCTTTAAAAAGTGGTTGGGCAGAGCAATTTCCGCTTATGTGGTGGGATTATGTATGTTCGGCAATCACGCTTTTAGGTCAGCATTTTGATCTTAAAGAGGTGGCCTCTATTGGTATCACATATCAAATGCACGGATTGGTTTGCGTTGGTAGTGATGGAGTACCTCTTCGAAAAGCTATCATATGGTGCGATAGCCGTGCCACTGAGATAGGTGCAGAGGCGTTGGAGCAGTTGGGTCGTGAGAGTTGTCTTAGCCGTACACTTAACTCCCCTGGAAATTTCACTGCGTCAAAATTTGCGTGGGTCATGCGTAATGAACCCGACATATTTGCAAAAACAACAAGTTTCATGTTGCCTGGCGATTTTATAGCCTATAAACTATCTGGGAAAATAAACACCACATTAAGTGGATTGTCGGAGCAGATACTTTGGAACTTCAAAGAAGATAAACGTGCCGATTTTGTGGCTGAAAACTATGGTATTCCTTTAGCACTGATTCCTAATGAGTTGCCATCTATTGGCATTCAAGCATACACCGACCAATCCACTGCTACGTTGCTCGGAATTAAAAAAGGCACACCAATCTCATATCGTGCTGGCGATCAACCAAACAATGCTTTCTCTTTGAATGTCATGGAAAATGGTGAGGTTGCTGCCACAGGTGGCACTTCGGGTGTTGTTTATGGAGTGACAAATCTGCCTAAAGCCGATCCATTATCGCGCGTAAACACATTTCTGCATGTTAATCATAGCTCAGAGGCTCCACGTTATGGGGTTCTACTATGTATAAACGGCACAGGCATTCTAAATGCTTGGGTCAGACGTAATATAGCCTCAGACATGAGTTACGATGAGATCAATAACCTCTGCGAGATGGTTGAGGTAGGCTGCGACGGAGTTAGCATGTTGCCATTTGGT
>JAVVZN010000017.1:0-12745 GCA_036650555.1 Rikenellaceae bacterium | reverse complement strand
GTGTGTTTACTCGTGAAGAGTTGAGTCATATTGGAGAGTTATGTTTGAAATATGGGGTTAAAATTGTGTCGGACGAAATACATTGTGATTTGGTGATGAATGGTTGCGCCCACACTCATATTGCGTCGTTATCGAAGGCAATAGCCGATATTACTATCACATATATAGCCCCAAGCAAAACTTTTAACACCGCAGGGCTCTCTACATCGGTTGCCATCATTACCAATCCAGAGTTGATGAAGGTTTATAGAGCTAATTCCGATAAAATTCATGTTGGTCAAGGCAATATATTTGGGGCAGTAGCTTTGCAGGCAGCCTACGAAAATGGGGGCGATTGGGTGGATCAACTGATGGTTTATATTGAGGCAAATGCCGATTATGTGGTGGATTTCATCACCTCAAACATGCCACGAATAAAGTGTTATAAACCTGAGGCAACATTTCTGTTGTGGCTAGATTGTAGAAAAATGGGTATGTCGGTTAAAGAACTGAACCAGTTTATGATAACAAGTGCACATCTAGGGTTAAACGATGGTAGTGAGTTTGGAAAAGAGGGTGAAGGATTCATGAGATTGAATATTGGCACAACACGTAAGACACTAGTAAAAGCTATGAACCAGCTTAAAGTTGCTTACGATAATCTAAGTTTTTAATGGTATGAAAAAAGTAATAATTTTATTCTCATGCGTTTTGTTTTTTGTCGCATGTGGTGCTGCTAATAAAAAAGTAGTAAAATCGGAAGAGAAAAAGTTTGTCTATGTGAAAGCCCCTACTATGATGGGAGACAAAAAAGAGGCAGTAGCTTATCTGGTTACTCATTTTTGGGATAACTTCGATTTCACCGACACAACCTACATATCTCTTCCAGAGGTTTTAGAGCAAGCAATCTCCAACTATGTTGATATGTTACCTATGGTTGATAGCGCGGTGTCGGCAAAATCAATAGATAGCATGGTTGTGAAAAGTGAGGTCGATACAGCTATGTTCAACTACCTGACTGATAAATTATTAGATTATGTTGGTAATCCAAATTCTCCTTTAAGAAACGAACTTTCACATATAAACGTTTTAAAAGCTATGCTTGCAAATCCTATGGTTGATTCAACAGAGAAGATAGCCTATGCCCATAAGCTAAAGATGGTTAGCAAGAATAGAGTAGGGCAGAAAGCAGCTGATTTCAGATATTTCACACGCGATGGTGTTAAAGGTAAGATGAGCAGCATAAAAAGCGAATACACCCTTATATTCTTTAATCATTTGGGTTGTAATGCTTGTGCAGGAGTGAAAACAACTTTTGAAGGCGATGATATGCTTGCTGATCTAATCAAAACTAAAAGATTGACAATGCTCTGTATCTTCCCTGATGCCGATAAAAGTGATTGGCTTAAAGCCGACAACAAATTTGCATCTATGTGGATAAATGGTGCTGATACAGATAGCGATATTGATCTCAAAGAGTTGTATTATCTGCCTGCCATTCCTTCATTATATCTGCTCGACAACACAAAAACAGTGATTTTGAAAGATGCTGATGCTAGTCAAATATTGTCATATTTAGCACAAGTTTTTAATCGACAATAATAAAATAATGTGTGAGTTGGATTATTAAAACAGCTTCTTAGTTGCGTTTGAATAACCAACGTAAAAGTAGAAATAATATAAGTATGGTTGAAAAGTAGAGGACGATAAGTCCGAAACGTCGGTCACTATCCCATACAATCAATATTGTGGAGCCAATAAACAACCCTATAATAAGTATAACATAAGATATTCTAAGGCTTATGCTACGCAATGTTTTAGTAAACAACATGTCGTCTTCAAGTTTAATGTCATGCTTAATTGTGCCCTCTTTAATTTTGAAGATTATTTCGTTTAGATTGGTTGGTAGGTTGCGTACTAGTTCCACATAATTAGTCAGTGTTTCGTAGATGTTTAGAGCTATCTGACGAGTGCTGTAACGTTCTTTTATCAACCTATCTGCATAAGGAATTACGATCGGTGCAATCTCAACCGATGGGTCGAGGTTGGCTGCAAATTTCTCAAGAGTAGCAAATGTTTTTATAAGCAAAAATATGCCTGAAGGTATTTGTAGCTTGTGTTTTATAAGTAGATCAATGCTTTTCTGCATCACGCGAGAAAAGTTTTTCATGTCGATAATCTTAGAATTTATATTTTGTAACAACATCTGCTTTATGTCAAAACGTAGATCGTCGTAGTGTTCAAAGTAATGACGATTGCATAGTGTGAGTAGCGATTTGGTGATCATTGTTTCGTCTTTCTTGCTGAATCCGAGTATGAAGTCGGCGATAAAATCCATCTCACGCGGACGTAACATACCAACCATCCCAAAATCTATGATCCCTATCACATTACTCTTTCCTATGAAGAGATTTCCAGGGTGCGGATCGGCATGAAATATTCCATATTCTAACACCATCTTTATTATCGTGTCGGTGCCACGTCGCACCACAACATCGGGTTTTAATCCTGCTTGAAGGAGGTTTTCACGGGTGTCGGGAGTCACACCTGTGATCTTCTCCATTATAATTAGTGTCTTTGTGGAGAAGTTGTCGTAGACCTTCGGAATTTTCACATCTGGATTGTCTTGAAAAAGTTCGCTAAACAACTTCATGTTGTTTGTTTCGTTGTTGTAGTCGAGTTCGCGTGTGATAGATTCCGAAAATTCGTCGATCAAACCGATAATGTTTATAGCAGTTAGTTCTGGATAATTCTTGGCAAGTTTTCGAGCCAGATATTTCATTAGATATATATCTAGTCGGATCTTATTCTCTATAAACGGACGTTGGATTTTTATTACAACATTGTGCCCAGAAAGCAATGTAGCATCGTAAACCTGACCTATGGATGCCGCAGCTATGGGTTCTGTGCTTACATAACTGAAAATTTTACTTGTAGGTTTGCCTAGAGATTTCTCAATTAGAGTCATCGCTAGTGAGTTGTCGAAAGGTTTGGCTCGTGATTGGAGCTTCTTGAGCTCTACTCTAAAGTTTTTCGACACAACATCGGGACGATCTGCCAGTATCTGACCGAATTTTATGTATGTCGGTCCTAATTCTTCAATTGTATGGCGTATTCGCTCAGGGGTGGTATAGGTTTTAAGGGGGCTTTGCCTATTGCGATTACGGTGTAATATGTAGATGTTTATGTGATCAAACATCTCCGTAAACCCCAATTTGACAACGACCCCTAAAATTTGTAACCCTCTCCTAATCTGTAAAATGGCAATGTATAGAGAAATTATACGCATATCTATTTATTCACAATATTTTTACCATGTTTTAGTGTGGTGTTTATCTCATCAAGTGATGTTACAATTTTTTCAAGCTGTTCCAAAATTGCTTTTGCCATCTTTGGATGGTGTGATTTGTCGTTACATTTGCAATTTCTGCATTGACAATCGTCGCCACATGCACATTCTCCTTGCATTGTACAGCAACATTGATTCTTATTAATGTTTTTTCCACTACCCAAATCAACAGTAGAATGACAATCACATCGACTTAGATCAACGCTTGGTTGGCATCCACACTCTTTTTGTTCAATCATTTGACAGATTTTGTTCACAAACTCTTCTTTTTCTTTCATTACGCCACTAAGGATCATATCCAAAGAGTGTCTCAAATTATTTTCCATAACTTTACAATTATTTAATATTAAATTTATTACTTTGTACTGGCAATGAAACTAAATTCATGCCAAAGATTGAATAGTACTATTAATATGGGACATAAAGTTTTACTTGTTGATGATGAACCCGATATTCTGGAATTTGTGAGTTATAATTTGCTTGCTGAAGGATATAGTGTGGAATGTGCGCAGAATGGAAATATGGCTTTGCAGAAGGTTCAAGAATTTAAACCAGATTTAGTTTTGCTCGATGTCATGATGCCTGTGATGGATGGGGTGGAAACATGTGAGAAGATACGACAGATGGATGATTGTCAGAATATCATTATTGCTTTTCTATCGGCACGAAATGAGGATTTCTCTCAAATAGCAGGGTTAGAGGCAGGTGCCGACGACTATATCACAAAGCCTATACGTCCGAAACTACTTATCTCAAAGGTTAGATCACTACTAAAACGTAAAGAAAGCATAAGTCATGAAAACCCAGATTTTATGATAGATCGAGTTCATTATTGTGTACACATAAATGGGGAAAAGATAGTGTTGCCGCGTAAAGAGTTTGAGCTATTGGCATTTCTCTATTCAGCACCCGACAGAGTGTTTAGTCGCGACGAAATATTCCAACGTGTGTGGGGCGACGACGTGGTTGTTGGTGATCGCACAATTGATGTTCATATTAGAAAAGTGCGAGAGAAAATAGGTCAAGATCGTATTCAAACTATAAAAGGAATCGGTTATAAATTTGTGCCTATTGTCAGATAATAATAAAATCATATCACATATCTGCAATATCCAGACAAGTCCAATCAATATATATTTGTTTAGGACTTTTGTTCTCAAAACCTATATTTTGCTGCAAGTAACTAAGAAGCTGTTTTAATCTATTATTGATGTCTGAGGTAAAAATTTCAAAGCCTCATTGTATGTAAATGTGCTATAAATAAATGCAAATAACACTATTACATACTATATTTGAAGTTTTTACCGGACACCAATAATTAAATTTATATCCTATGCAAGTTTCTACCAACCTGGATTGTTAGGAGCAAGAGCATCGTTCATTTCAATCTCAGTTGCAGGAATTGGCCATAAGTAGTCGCGTTCTGGGTTGAATTTACGAGTAAACATTCGTTTTCCTGTTACTCCCAACTCTTCGCGGTTAAGAATCTTATCAGAAATTCTCCAACGACGTAGGTCGCTATCGCGAATACCTTCACCTGCAAGTTCAACAGCTCTTTCGTGGAAAATACGTTGGAAAATTTGATCTTTTGTTGTTGCTGCAAGCCATGCAGGACCTGAGTTGATTGCAGGCATGTTTACGCTTACTCTTGCACGAACTTTGTTTATATAATCAACAGCATCAGTAGATCTTCCAACTTCATTGTATGCCTCAGCAAGCAAAAGATAAACATCGGCAAGACGAATGATAGGAAAGTTTACAGGAGTATGTGCTCTGTTTGTGATAGCACCATTCCAGTCGCCTTCAGGAACAAATTTTCTCCAGAAATAGGTTTGCCAACCACCTTTATTGTTGTGAACAAAACCGTTTTTAGGACCTAACACTTTTATTTTACCTGCTTCATCTTTAGCAAACACTAATTTCATCATTTTTGGAGCGTTGCTTTCCCAACCTAAATAATCTGTGTAAGGAGCAATAACTGTTGCCATCATACGAGGATCACGCTTGGTGTACATGTCTCTGATTATATCAGCTTCAGCAGGTTCTTTTAAAATTTTCTTTAAATCTTTATCAATTGTAACATGCCATACTCTTTCTTTAACTTTATTGTCTTTATTTGTATAGCCTGGAATTACTTTGTCCCAATCGAATGGTGTTCCATCTGTGTTTTCATACATATCGGCTAGAGTAGTAGATGGAACAGTGTTGTTCCAGCAGCTACCGTAAGAGGCACGTGTTCCAGCAAAGAAACATAATGGCATACCATAATCAAAACCAATGCCACCTAGGTTGATAATAGAGAAGATGGCCTCTTTAGATGCGTGTCCTGTTGGAGTGAAAAGATTGGCATACGAATCGTTTAGTTTGTAGCCATAAGCAGGTTTAAGAATCTCTTCAAAATCGGCAATCGCCTCTTTGAATTTTTTGTCGTAGAGATTTACCTTTCCGCGTAGTGCATAAACAGCGCCTTTTGTAACGCGACCATAATTATCTTTGTCCCATGCCTCTGGCAGATTAGCAGCTAGTGCATCTGAAAGATCTTTTAAGATAAACTTACGAACATCTTCAATAGTTGAACGTGGTTTTGTTAGTTTATCAAGTTCAGTTTCTAGATTTATTGTTTCATCATAGATAGGAAGTGGACCAAAATAATCTAAAAGGTGAAAATATACGCAAGCACGCAAAAATTTTGTTTCACCAATCATTTGATCACGTTTTACTGGATCAATCTCAGCTTTAGGAAGATTTTGTAAAGCAACGTTTGCTCTCCATATAACGTTATAGCCATTTTGCCATTTACCATTCAAAAAGCCAGTACGTGGTGTGGCTGTTCCTAATTGCAAAACTTCGTAGTTGTCGTAACCAGCCGCAACATCAGAGTTTATGTCGATCAAAAACATTTTACCATAGAGGTCGCCGCCTTTTAGACCTGCATAAATACCCATTACGCCTTGTTTGCATTGATCTTCTGTTTTCCAGAAGGTAGATGAGCTAGGTTTATCAAACGGAGCTCTATCCAGATCATAACAGCCCGTAAATATAGTAGCTGTTAATAACATCAATATAATTATCTGTTTTTTCATGTGAATTAAATTTAGTTTAGTTCTACTTAAAATGTGATATTAACACCTATGACTGCTTGTTTGATTGCAGGATAACCTAGTGAGCCTACCTCAGGATCAACACCTTTGTATTTTGTGAAAGTGAAGAAGTTTTCGAGTGAACCATAGATACGGATTTTGTCCATTTGTATTTTATCCATCCATTTTTTAGGTAGAGAGTAGCCTAATTGAATGTTACGAATTTTTAAATATGCACGACTCATAATCCAGAAGTCTGAAGATCTTGTGTTTATGGTGTTTGTAGATTCAAGTAATCTTGGATAAGTTGCAGGAGTGGTTCTGCCTTCATACCATCTGCCATCAACGATGTCTTGGTTTAGTTGGTAGCCCCAACGAATATTTGGAGTGAGTAAGCCACTTGTGTAACCGCCTTTTATGCCAGCAGAGCCTTGTAGTAGCATTGAGAAGTCGATGCCTTTCCATGATGCACCTAGGTTTATGCCATAAGTGAATTTAGGAGTAGAACCAGAACCATATGCCTCTCTATCATCGTCGTTGATTGCACCATTGCCATCAAGGTCTTTGTAAAGAATATCGCCTTTTTCTGGGCGTCCGTAAGGGAATACTGTTATTTTATTGCCTTGAGCATCAACTGGATTTGCATCAATCATGCCTTGAATAAGAGCAAGGTCTTCATCGGTTGATACAATGCGGTCGGCACGTAGAGTGTAGTTTATATTCATTGGCATGCCTTCAGTTAGCATTGTTGAACCACTGATTGCTTTGAAATCACCACGGAATTTATCAACATTATTCTTAATATATGTGAAGTTACCCCCAACGTAGTAGTTGAATGCACCTACATTGTCGTTCCAATTTAACTGAAGTTCCAAACCACGGTTTGTGACTTGTGCTGCATTTGTTTTTGGAATAGAAGCATTACCATGAACCATTGGAGCAGGTAGTGATATAAGAATACCATCGGTCATTTTGTTGAAGAACTCAATTGTACCTGTCAAGCGATTTTTCAAAACGCCGAAGTCAAGACCAACGTTGGTGATGTTTGTGCTCTCCCATGTTACATTGGTGTTGGCAATTGCTGTTTGAGAAAGACCCATTGCAAGTGCGCGATTTAACACGTAGTTTGTGGCAGAGTATAAAGATTGTGAGTCGTAGTTTCCAATAGAGTTGTTACCTAGCGAACCATAAGATGCTCTGATCTTTAAGTTGTCGAGCCAGCTGATGTTTTTCATGAATTTTTCTTCAGAAATACGCCATGCTGCTGAGAATGAAGGGAAATAACCCCAACGATTTTCTTTTGTGAAACGAGAAGAACCATCGGCACGTAGATTGACCTCCAAAAGATATTTGTTGTCCCAACCTAAGTTGATACGACCAAAGTATGAACGCATTGCCCATTCGCTTGCACTACCACCTGTTGATGATTCACCAACAGCGCCATCTATAACACCCAACGATGGATCTAGTAAATCTTGACGAGAGGCACTGAAACTTTCACTGTGGAATTGTTCTTGACTAGCTCCAACCATTACGCCAAGATCAAATTTTTCATTGAAGAATTTATTCTCATATCGAATAACGCCATCCATAAAGTTGCGATATTGTTTTGTGTCGCTATTTGATATTGATGTTCTTCCTTTACCTGAACGTTGAATTTGATCAGCAAGGAAATCCCAACGATCTATAAAAACAGGTTTCTTACCAGTTGTTCCATTGTTGTAAAATTCATAAGTGTAAGAACCTTGAATTGTCAAACCTTTTACGGGAGAAAGAGTGGCATACATGCGCGCTTTTGCAAGGTTTGTTCTGATGTTACCTTCTTGACCGTTAAGACGTGCTAGTGGATTGTTTATTCCAGATTGGCTATCGTCTTCAGGGTTGTTCATCCCGCCGTAACGACCATCTGGGTGACGTAGATACATGCCTGGAGTTGTGGCTCCAATATAGGTGAAAGCATCGTCAATTCCGTTTGTTCCAATTTCAGATTTAGCAATGTAACCAGAGATGTTTGTTCCAACTCTAAACCAATCTGTTACTTTTGCATCAACATTAGATCTAAGGTTGAAACGTTCGTAACCAGAATTTTCCATAATACCTGGATTGTTCAAGTAGTTGAAAGAGGTGTAGAATGTCACTTTATCATTACCACCACTTGCAGAGAAGTTGTGTTGGTGTGAAGCAGCTGTATCGAATATAGATAAAATATCAGTGTTTGGATATTTGATTTGGTCGCCACCTTCGTTTGCTCTCCATAGATCAATCATACCTTTACTAAATGGTTCGGGTTTGTTGCTGTTTTTCATACCTTCATTGATATAACCCATGTAGTCGGCATAGTTTGTCACAAGGCTAAGACGGCTTTTATCCATGCTTTCAAATGATACATAACCTGAATAGTCGAATTTAACACTACCTTTTACTCCTTTTTTAGTAGTGATAAGGATAACGCCATTTGCAGCACGTGAACCATAGATTGCAGCAGATGCAGCATCTTTAAGGATTGAAATGCTCTCAACGTCTTGTGGGTTTACGGAGTTCATAGATGCTTCAACGCCATCAATAATAACAAGTGGTGATGCGTTGTTCAGTGTGCCTTGTCCGCGAATTGTGATTGAAGCAGAACCATTGTTTGACGGACGGTTGTTTGATGTGTTTACACTTAGTCCGGGAGCCATACCTGCAAGGGCATTTGAGATGTTTGTAACCGGACGGCTATCAACCATATCTGCCACATTAACAGATGACACTGCACCAGAAAGATTGACTTTCTTTTGTGTGCCGTAACCAACTACCACAACCTCATCAACACTTAAGGCATCGGGTTCGAGCTGAATGGTTACTGCCGATTGTTGTGCAGAAATTTCTTTCTTCTTGTAGCCCATAAATGAGACAACAAGCACATCGCTTGTTTTTGCATTTACTACAAATGCTCCGTTGTGATCAGTAATAACGCCGTTTGGTGTGCCTTTAATTTCAATAAGCGCACCAATGAGTGGTTGTTTGTTTTCATCAATCACTTTACCTGCCACTTTATGCGTTTGCATAGTCGTTTCATCGCTACCGATGTTTCCGGGATTGGATGCGTACAACCCCTGAAAACCACATATAAGAGTTACGAGCAGAAAACTCTTAAATGCGTAATAGTAAAATTTTCTCATAAGTAAATAATTAAGTAGGTTAATTTATTTGGTGTTTTTTGGAGTATTTTTGCAGATTTTTATAGTATTTATTTAACGCTCACAACCAGGAATGAATTTTTGTTGTTTATTATTACTGTTATAGTTATTTCTTAGCATTACATTAAAATTAATGGATTTTTTAAATGATTTTACGCAAACGTTATTATTATTATGCGCAAACGTTGTTGATCTCTGGAACAAACGTTTGCACAAATATATATATATTTTTTTAGATTCCAAATAAAAAGATGTATATATAATGTCATATTTGGTGTTATTTTGTTGCTTATTGCATAAAATGATTGAAATATAGATGGTTATGAATAATAAAATATATTATATTTTTTTTGTTATTTTATGATTTATGTGATTAATTAAGGCGTTTTTTAGTAAAATTAAAATGAAAATAGGAGAATACAGATAAATTTATTTGTCTGTATTCTCCTATTATAATGTTACGAATTGTAAGAAGCTGTTTAAAATTGTTCCCAAAATTTTATTACTGCTATTTTTGAGACTGTTTTTTCGATGATTTGCCGAGATAGTAGTGGACTATAACTCAAAAATCATTGGAGAAAGAGCACAAAAGGAGTGGTAGTAAAATGCTGGGAACAAATTAAAACAGCTTCTTAGAAGCTGTTTTAATTTGTTTTCAAAGTTTTATTATTGCTATTTTTGAGACTATTTTTTTGATGATTTGCCGAGATAGTAGTGGACTACAGCTCAAAAATCATCGGAAAAAGAGTACAAAAAGAGTGGTAGTAAAATGCTGGTAACAAATTAAAACAGCTTCTAAGTTGGTGTGTTACTTTATTGACATGTCGTAAAGTTTCTCTCCGCCAGTTGTTATGTAGGTTTCAAAACTCTTCTGTCCTTCATCTAAGATAAAAACTCTTGCTCCGTTTTTTAAGTATCCATACACAGAGCCATTACCTGCAAAGCGACCATAGCATAGGGTGATGCCATGTAGGGTGGCGGTGTAGTCGTTGTTGTGATCATGACCAACTGCAATGGCATAAACATCACCATTTATCAACATATTGCTAAATAGCCCAGTGTTTATTTTAGGACTGCACTCTGGTTCGCCTTTAGTGCCACTTCTTTGTGAGGAGGTGTTGTATGCCTCGGTGTATTCGGGTAGTGGAATATGGAAAAATGCCACTGATGGAATTGCTATGCCGCCATGGAGCTGCTTGTAGCGTGCGCTTTGCGCGTTGTACCATGCAACTTGATCGGGTTTTATGTGATCATAGCCTTTCACAGATTTGATTTGGCTATATTTATTTGAATCAAAATTGTAGATTATGTTTTTGATCTGCTTGCCAGTTTTGTCGTAGATTGGAATGGTGTAGTTGCCATAGCCCGAAACACCTTTTGTTTTAGCAATAAACAACGATCCTTTTCTGCCTTCAAGCATTGTGGCAACATCTTTACGTGAGATGCCAACCTCATCATCGTGATTGCCAAATGTGATAGCATATGGAATACTACGATTTTCAAATATGGAAAGCACGTCGTTCCACCCTTCAGTTGCTGGTGCATGATAAACCACATCGCCAGTAATGACAACCAAATCTGGTTTCTCAATCTCTAATAACTCACATATATCTTTCTTTGATTGCTCAGATGGTTCGGTTCCGTAGCCATAGTGAATGTCGGTCAGCTGAACAATTTTGAATTTACCATCATTATTGAATTTAAGTTTTTGGGCATAGCTATTTACCAAGATAAACATGGCAAGTAGTAGGGTTGCGAATTTCTTCATCATACAATACACTTTTAGAATTTTCCGACAAAAATAGTTAATAATTTATTGATGTCCGATAAAAATATCAAATGTAGTGTGTGATCGTGTGGGTTATTTTTATTTATAGCACTACCGTGCTTGGAAATTTTTACTGGACATAAATAATCGTTTTTAAAAATTTAACCATAATTTAAATGATGAAATTTTTTCTTTGCTGATTGTTATGCGATCTTTATTTGAGGGTTTGATGTGCACCACAACTTTACCATTGAAATAAGGTTCTATGCGTTTTACTGCTGTGATACATAGTAAAATTTGTCTGTTGGCTCTGAAGAATTGGTCGGGGTCGAGTTGGTCGGTGAGCCGATCAAGCGACAAATCAACCATGTGTTCAGTGCCTAGATGCGTGACGGCAAAAGTAATTTTGTTCTCACAATAAAAATAGGCTATGTCGGCAACTTGTAACATCCATGATTGATCTATGCCGTTAATGAGAAAACGAGTGCGAAACTGTTTGTCTTTATGATTTATGCTCTCTAATATATTGTCGAGATAGTTGTTTGAAAGAGTGGTTACAGTTAATGACTCAAATTTCAAAATGGCATCTAACAACCTACTTTCATCTATCGGTTTTAGTATGTAGTCAATGCTATTTACGCTGAATGCACGTATGGCATATTGGTCGTAGGCAGTGGTGAATATGATAATGGATTTTGGTTTGGCGCGTGAAAGAAAATCAAACGAATTGCCGTCTGATAGCTGTATGTCGAGAAAAATAAGATCAGGATGTTGATTTTGTGAAAACCAACAAACAGCATCTTCTACATTGCCAGGTAGCACTGTAATGTTCCAGTTAGCTCTTAGCCGACTAACCATTGAACTTAGCAGGCGTGCTGCTGGTATCTCGTCTTCGATGATTGCAACATTGAGTTTATTCATAGAGTAAAGGAATTTTGACTGTAAATATATTGTCGCTACGTGTGATCTCGATCTCTCGTCGTAGTATTAGAAAACATCGGTTGGCTAGGTTTTTCAAACCAATACCTGAGGTAGTAGCGTTCTTTCTTATGTTTGTGGTGTTGCTAACCACTAAATAGTTTGACTCAATGGTGACATAGATCTCCATTGGCGAATTGATTGTGATGGTGTTGTGTTTTATCACATTTTCAAATAACAGTTGTAATGTAAGTGGTGGTAACTGACTTTCTAGGTAGTCGTCGGGGATTGTTGCGTTCCACTTTATGCAATTGCCAAGTCGTACTTCGTGTAAAAACATATAAGAACGCACAAACTCCAACTCATCGGCCAATGTTACGAGTGGTTTATCTTGACATTGGAGCACATAACGATACACATCTGATAGCTTTTTTGTGAACACCACAGCATTTTGGGGTTGGTATTCTATCTC
>JAVVZN010000016.1:0-12750 GCA_036650555.1 Rikenellaceae bacterium | reverse complement strand
GTTGATGGTGGTCAGAACCTACGTTTCTCTCCTCGTCACCCTAAAAAGGTGTTGCAGTTATCTACTCCTGCTATGGCACTCTCTGAAACCCAGCGCGACATGTATGTGCTGAACCTAAGTGCCGACAGATTTAAGACATCAACCGATGATGCTGTGAATTTAGATAAGATTGATATAGGAGGTGCAGCAGATTTTCGTAACATGCGTTTTGTGTCATCAACATGGGATCGTGAGAATGATCGCATAAGTGATTCATATCTGACTAAGGGACGTAAGATAATTACCTTCTCTAACATCTTAAAATACAACTCTTTTCCTCTTGCCGAGATACTATCCACTCTTTTGAATTTAGGTCGTTCAGAGATGAAAACACATGTTGAGTTGGAGTTTGCCGTTAATATGGATGTCAAGCGTGGCGACAACATGATCTTTAATTTTCTGCAAATACGTCCGGTGGTTGATGATCTAATGAGTGATAAGTTGGATTGGGAAAATATAGATACCACTGGTGCTATTGTGTATGCGGAGTCGGCACTAGGGCTTGGTCGTATCAAAGATGTGTGCGATGTGATCTACATAAACGAAGATACATTCACCCCTTCGCAAACAGAATTGATAGCTGCTGAGCTAGATAGCTACAATAAAATTATGATAGCACAAAATCGTAATTATGTGCTTATTGGTCCAGGTCGTTGGGGCTCTAGTGACCCATGGTTAGGCATCCCAATAAAATGGTCGAACATATCGCAAGCCAGAGTTATCGTTGAGAGCGGTTTGAAAAATTTTAGAGTAGATCCTAGTCAAGGAACCCACTTCTTCCAGAATTTCACCTCGCTAGGAGCTGGATATATGACGGTTAATCCATATATTGGCGATGGTAGTTTTGACATAAGCCAACTCAACGCAATGGAAGCTGTCTATGAAAGTAAATTCATAAGGCATGTCCGTTACGAAAATCCGCTTTATATATTTATTGATGGTAGGAGCAATAGAGGAATTATCAGACGCGAACTTTAATAATTGCTTTGCGCGATTTTCCCTCTCCTATAAGCGGTGCATGGGCATCGTCGGGCATTAAAATCACAAACTCACCTCTATTTACAGTGATGATTGTTTGCGGGGCATCTTTAAAAAATATAATATCTTTCTCTTCGTTGAATTTATCAATAGGAGAGTTGCAGTTCTGACGCTGGCTCCATCCAAAACTCTCTTTACCCGACAACACTACTTGTATGTCGATGTATTTGTTGTGCGCCTCAAGTAGAGCATCGTTAGCCTTTTTCAAGTCTGGTTCTACAAACATGACAAATAGATTGTCGCCATCTATTTCATATCTGCCAAGCGGAGCGTTATTGCCGTTTTTAATCACATATTGAAATGCTTTTTCAAATAGTGGATTGATTGAATTGTATAATTCAGATTTTTTTAGTGAATCAAGTACCATAATTTAGCTATATTTGCAGTCAAAATTTCTAGTAAAGGTAAATAATAATGAAGTCACTTGCAACAATTTTAATGCTTATATGTTCAAACATATTCATGACATTTGCATGGTATGGACATTTAAAACTGCGAGAATACAAATGGTTTGAGAATATACCATTGATCTACATCATTTTAATAAGTTGGGGATTGGCTTTTTTCGAATATTCCATCATGGTTCCTGCAAACAGAATGGGTTTTAAAGGTAATGGTGGTGATTTCTCATTGATAGAGTTAAAAGTTCTGCAAGAAGTAATAACGCTAGTGGTGTTCACCGCCTTTACAATGTTTTTTTTCAAAGAAGAAAGTTTCCGCTGGAACCATTTTGTTGGTTTCTTCTGTTTGATACTTGCAGTGTTTTTTATCTTTAAAAAATAGTGCGTAAAATAGCAGTAATAAAATTTTGAAAACAAATTAAAACAGCTTCTAATATATGTTGTGCTGTGCACAACAAAATGATCTATAATTTAGAAGCTTCTAAAAACAACCTTTCAATCATCTCACCATTGATGAGATGATTGAAAGCAGTTTGTTGTTAGCTTAGTCCGTCGATATTGCCATTAACTATCTTGATACTTGTTGCGTTAGGAATTTCGGGTAGCCCTGGCATACGCATTATTTCGCCCATCATCACCACCAACATCTCCGCCCCATTGTTTATCACTATGTCGCGAACTTTCAGTTCAAAATCACTAGTTATGTTGTAGTCTTTTGGATCTTCCGAAAATGAATATTGCGTTTTAGCAATACAGATAGGGTAGTATTCAGCGCCTAGAAGGCGAATTTCTTTAATGGCTTTCTCAGCTGCCGATGCGTAGGTCACTGCCTTTGCGCCATAGATGCCTTTTGCAATTTTACTGATCTTTGTTTTCACTGGATCTGCTGCTTTGTATGTATATTTTATTGATTCTGACGGATTGGTTTCAATCTGTTTTACCACCGCCTCTGCAAGTTCAATTGCACCATCTCCACCCTTCATAAAGGCATCATTAACAGCAAACCCAACACCTAAACCATTGCAATGTTGGCGTATTAGCTCGATCTCCTTGTCGCTGTCAAAACCGTAGCGATTCAGTGCCACAACAATGCTTTGTCCAAAGTTTTTCAGATTTGTGATATGCTTATCCAGATTTTCAAAACCTCGTGTTAGCCCCTCTGCATTTGGTGCTTTTATCTCTTTCTCATTTACTCCACCGTGCATTTTAAGTGCTTGTGTGGTGACCACCAACACCGTTAGTCTAGGTGACAATCTTGCACGACGGCATTTTATGTTTAAAAATTTCTCAGCTCCAAGGTCAGCACCAAAACCAGCCTCAGTAATGGCATAATCTGAGTGTGATAGAGCCATCTTAGTGGCTAATATAGAGTTGCAACCATGTGCTATATTGGCAAAAGGACCGCCATGTACTAGTGCTGCGCCATGCTCGATGGTTTGCACTAAATTTGGTTGTAGTGCATCTTTAAGCAGCACTGTGATAGCTCCTGCCACATCAAGTTCTTTCACAAGGAATGGGGCTCCATCTTTGGTGTAACCTAGTAAGATGTTTTCAATGCGGCTTTGTAGATCATCAAGTGAAGTTGCAAAACAAACTATTGCCATGATCTCCGATGCAGCTGTAATGTCGAATCCAGTTTGCGTTGGTATGCCATCGGCTTTGCCCCCTAATCCAGATACTATATTACGTAGTGAACGATCGTTTATATCTATCACACGTTTCCATTTAACCTCACTTATGCCTTTACAGCTGTTTTTGTTTTGATAGATATAGTTGTCAAGTAGTGCTGTTATCATGTTGTGGGCTGAGGTGATAGCATGAAAATCTCCTGTGAAATGTATATTTATACTCTCCATAGGCAGCACCTGTGCGTGTCCGCCACCTGCTGCACCGCCTTTCATGCCAAAACATGGACCTAACGATGGTTCGCGAAGTGCAACAATTGCCTTCTTTCCAATTTTGTTTAGCCCCAATGCCAATGAAATCGACACTGTGGTTTTTCCAATACCAGCTTTTGTTGGGGTAATGGCAGTAACAAGTATCAAGTTACTCTTCTTCACAGCCTTTTCATTTATCTGACTAATTGGAATTTTGGCAATGTGTTTTCCAAAATTATAGATCTCGTTGGCATTGATACCAACTCTCTCTGCTATGTTTGCAATATTCTCTAATGGAGTTTCTCTTGCAATTTCAATATCACTTTTCATTTGATTAACTTTTTCTTAAACTTACCATAACTAATTTAGTTGTATGCAATAATCATGATAAATTTATTGAATATGATTATTGTTATTTCTTTTAATCGCTAATTGTTTTGTAGTTACAAACTATTGTTCCCTTCTAAAAATTTGAAATAGTGTTTTCGTTTTTAAAGCATAGAAGGTGCGAACTCCTTTTAAAAAAAAATATATTGTAATTTATTTGGTTTATAACATAAACTAGTTTATATTTGCATCATGATTAATATTTAAACTTAATTTATTATGGAAGACAAAACTTTAAATTCAAAAGAAAGTCTGGAGTTAATTACAAGAATGATTGCTCAAACACGCAGAGGTTATGAAAGCGGTGGTGGTATAGCATTGCTTGTGTGGGGTTACACATCGGTTCTTGTTACGGCTCTAGTTACAGTGCTTGATCACTACATTCAAGCAAGTTGGATAAATCTACTTTGGTGGCTTATCCCTTTGGTGGGTTATACTTTAATGTATTTGGTCATGCGCGACAGAGTGAAACCTGTGAAAACATATATAGATAAAGTCATATCATATATATGGATCGTGACTGGTGGGGTGGCTGTTATTTTTCCTTTCGTTGCTTTATTCTCAAATTTTATATCATTTTTTATTATTCCAGTTGAATCTCTAATTCTTATCACTGCAATAATTATTACAGGCTTAGTAATATCGTTCCGTCCGCTTGTCGTGGGTGGTTGTATTGCATTAGCACTCTCATTTTCAATGTACTTCATTTCAGATTTTGCTTATGTCTTCATGGCATTGTTTGTTGTTGCTATGATCATTCCAGGTCATATCTTAAATCATAGAGGAAAATGTTCAAAGAGTTAGATCCATTACTGCACTCAGAGCTGCGACTCTCTATCATCTCTCTGCTTATTTCAGTTGAGTCGGCTGATTTCTCATATATAAAAGAAAAGACAGGCGCCTCGTCGGGAAATATAAGTGTGCAGATTGAAAAATTGCGTGTGGCTGGCTATATAAAAGTTGAGAAAGGATACCGTGGCAAAATTCCACAAACCATGTGCAGCATATCGCAAGAGGGGATTGTGGCATTTGAAAAATATGTTGATGCTCTGAAAAGTTATATTATGCCTTAGAAGCTGTTTTGATTTTACCGGACACCAATAAAAAAGAAGACTATCATAAAATTAAATGATAGTCTTCTTTCGTTTTTGAAGCACTTAAAGTGCGTACTTTTTTAAGAAAAAGTATTAAATTATTACCCATGTCTTAGACAAAATTTCCAAGCTTAATAGTGTGTAGATATGCTATAAATAAAAGCAAATAAAATTATTACGCGCTACGTTTGAAATCTTTATCGGACACTAATATCTGGTTTTTAAATCTATTTGATAGAGAATGCGTCTTTTATTGCATCTACCATATCTAGTTTTTCCCAACCGAAAAATTCAACTTCTTTCTCTTCGGTTACTCCGTTAGTTGTGATTTCAATTTTTTCTTTGTAGCTATCTCTACCGAAGTGACCATAGGTTGCTGTTGGTAGGAAGATAGGGTTTGTTAAAGAAAAACGTTCGATGATTTTGGCTGGACGTAAATCGAAAAGCTTTTCAATTTTGTCTGCAATCTGAGAGTCGGTAAGTGTAACGTGATTTTTTCCGTAGGTGTTGATATACAAACTTAGTGGGCGTGCCACTCCGATTGCATAAGCCACTTGAACAAGAACTTCATCAGATACACCTGCTTTAACCATGTTCTTGGCAATGTGACGTGCGGCATAAGCTGCGCTACGATCCACTTTTGAACTATCTTTACCTGAGAAGGCTCCACCACCATGTGCGCCTTTGCCTCCGTAGGTGTCTACAATGATCTTCCTACCGGTCAAACCAGTGTCGCCGTGAGGACCACCAATTATAAATTTACCAGTTGGGTTTACGTGTAGAATGTAGTCGTCGTGAATAAGGCTTAGAAGTTTTGCATTGCCGTTTTTTGTAAGGTATGCTTTGACACGAGGCATAAGGATGTTTTTAACATCGGCTTTGATCTTGTCGTTCATCTCACGTTCTGCTGTTTTTGAACAACTGCCTTTTATAAATTCGTCGTGTTGAGTCGATACTACTATTGTGTGAATGCGAGTAGGGTAGCCATCTTCGTTGTATTCAACTGTCACTTGACTTTTTGAGTCGGGGCGTAGGTATGTCATTTCTTTACCTTCGCGGCGAATTTCTGCCAATATTTTTAGTAGATCGTGCGATAACATGAGTGACGCAGGCATGAGCTCTTTTGTTTCGTTTGATGCGTAACCAAACATGATGCCTTGGTCGCCAGCACCTTGGTCGTCTTTGCTTTCGCGTACCACGCCTTGGTTGATGTCGGGTGATTGTTCGTGGATTGTTGATAGAACTCCACATGAGTTGCCTTCAAACATATAATCGGCTTTGCAATATCCGATTTTATTTATCACGTTTCGAGTAACTGCTTGAACATCAACATATGCCGAGGAGTGAACCTCGCCGCTTACCACAACTAATCCTGTGGTGCACAACACTTCGCATGCCACTTTTGAACTACTGTCGCCACGTAGAAATTCATCTAGGATGGCGTCTGAAATTTGGTCGGAAACTTTATCTGGGTGTCCTTCTGATACAGATTCCGATGTGAATAAATATCCCATCATTAAAATTTTAAACGGTTCTGTTTTGTGAAATAAAAATGTAGGATTGCAGAGATCAGAAAAAGAATACCCGAATTTAGCATTTTTTTAGAGTGGTTGCAATCGTACAAATCTTTCCACGTTATTACGCGCAAAAGTAATATTTTATTTTATACATTGCAAAAAAAAGTGATGTTTTTTGCAAAACAATCACTTAATTGGTTCAGCTGTTTGTTGGTATGTAAGGTTTATGCCAGTAAATATAAGGTTGTCTACAAGTTCTTTTGCATATCTAAAGAGCATCTCCATGCCAGTGTAGTTTATTTTATCTGGGGTGTCGCGTTCTGTGTGATAGTCGGAGTGCATGCGTGTTGAAAATGAAAATGCAGGGATGCCTGCCTTGTAGAATGAGGCGTAGTCGGTTGGTCCGGCTGGTTCAAATTCCCAAATCATATTGAGCTTATCTTTGTTTTGTAAAGAGGCAAACATCACTGGTGCCTCATCAGAAGAGCCTAAGCCTCTTATCGTGATTCCTTTGTTTCTCATTCGTCCTGTCATATCGAAATTCACCATCGCTACCGATTTTTTAAGTTTGTGTAGTGGGTGGGTGGCGTAGTATCTAGATCCAACCAATCCGTACTCTTCTGCTCCAAATAAAATAAATATAACATCGCGTTTCAGATTATCACGCATAGTAGATATGTAGCGCGCGTACTCTATCACAAATGCCACTCCTGAGGCGTTGTCGTCAGCTCCAACTTTAAATATATCTTGCCCAGCGCCGTTTTTTGCTGCACCAAGATGATCGTAGTGTGCACCTATTACAATAGATTTGCCATCTGGGTTCATCTCTTTTGGTGCATCTATGCGAGCTACAACATTAAAGGTAATCTCCTCTTTCTTTTCTTTCACAATCTGTAATCCGCCAGAACCTAAAAGTTGTATGCCATCTATTTTCGACAACTGATCTGTTATGTAGTTTACTGATAAAGTATCGCCTTTTGTATGTGGTTTCCTACCTCCGTATTCGGTTGAAGCAAGGGTGGTAATGTGTTTGTTGAAGTTGTTTATTAGCTCCGTTTGCGCAAAAATATTCGTTGATGATAAAAAAAATATCAAAGTGATTAATTTGTTCATAATATCTATGTTATTAATATAAATTTGTACAAAATTAGAAATTTTATTTAATATATACAACTAAATAATTGTTGTTAATGAAAAATAAAAACATATAATTTTGTTATAAATACAACATTTTGTAAAAAATAGTTGCATATGTGCTATTTGTTTTGGTAGTTATCAGAATAATAAATAAATTGCAATATAAAATCAATATATAACGAACGTAAATACAACGATGGAAAAACACGTGCAAAAATTTGTAGACGATTTCATGGCTAAGGTCGAATTAAAGAATCCTCATGAAAGCGAATTTCACCAAGCGGTTAGGGAGGTAACAGAGAGCGTGGCAGGTTACATTCTTGAAAACCCTATTCTTCAAAATCAGAAAGTTTTGGATCGTATAGCTGATCCAGAGCGAGTGATCATGTTTCGTGTTCCTTGGGTTCGCGATAACGGCGAATTAGAGATAAATCGTGGTTATCGTATTCAAAACAATAGTGCATTAGGTCCTTACAAAGGGGGTATTCGTTTTCATGCCTCTGTGAACCTTAGTATATTGAAATTCCTCGCTTTTGAACAGACTTTCAAGAATAGTCTGACCACACTTCCGATGGGTGGTGGTAAAGGTGGGTCAGATTTCGATCCTAAAGGTAAATCCGACAACGAAGTTATGCGTTTTTGTCAATCGTTCATTACGGAGCTTTCTCGTCATATCGGTGCTAATATTGATGTGCCTGCCGGCGATATTGGAGTTGGAGGTCGTGAAATAGGTTATATGTTTGGTCAATACAAACGTTTGAGAAACGAATTTACTGGCACTTTCACTGGTAAAGGTTTGGCTTGGGGGGGTAGCTTACTACGTACTGAGGCAACTGGTTATGGATTGTGCTATTTCGTAAGTGAAATGTTGAAGAGTCGCTCAGAGTCGTTCGAGGGTAAGACTGTGCTAGTTTCTGGTAGCGGTAACGTGGCGCAATATGCTATTGAAAAAGCGTTGCAGATGGGTGCTAAGGTGGTCACTGCATCGGATTCAACAGGTTATATTTATGACCCAGACGGCATAAGTTTTGAAAAACTTGAATATATAAAAGATCTGAAAACAATCTTCCGTGGTCGTATCTCAGAATATATAACTAAATATCCGTCAGCAACATTTCATAGAGGCGAGCGTCCTTGGGGTGTGAAATGTGATATTGCACTCCCTTGTGCCACTCAAAATGAGTTGAATGGCGATGATGCCGAAAAACTTATTGCTGGTGGTTGCATGTGTGTTGGCGAAGGTGCAAACATGCCATCAACGCCAGAGGCAGTGCGTTTATTCCAAAAAAATAAATTGTTGTTCTCACCAGGCAAAGCATCAAATGCAGGTGGTGTTGCCACTTCTGGATTAGAGATGTCGCAAAATGCAATGCGAATATCTTGGACTAAAGAAGAGGTTGATGCTAAACTTAGCGTGATTATGAAAAATATTCATGCCACTTGTTGTGAATATGGCAAAGAAGACGATGGGTATATTAATTATGTGAAAGGTGCAAATATTGGCGGTTTTATTAAGATAGCAAATGCCATGATAGCACAAGGCTATGTGTAATTAGTCGTCCCTTAAAAACCCACAAACAGTCTACTATTCAATAAATTAACTCTTAAAATAGTTAAAAATATCTGCAAGATAAGTTGAAATGGCATTAAAAACCTTGCGATAAGTTGAAAAGTGTAACAACCCACGACCAGATTTTCAAGGAAACGGTGCATATTTTGATCTAAAACAAGCGGAGCGTACCGAAAGTACGCTCCGCTTGTTTTAGCTTGAAATATGTGAAATGTGCGCCGTTTCCGTGGAAAGTAATCCTACGGCACTTTTCAGCGACGACTAATTACTATCCGCATTTAGAGTGGCCGCATGCACTACATACCAAACAACCCTCTTGATAAATCAAAGCCTCTTCTCCACACTCCGAACAACGTTTTGAAGAACGTGTTCCACTAGGAATGTATTTAGATAGCGTGCGGGCAATACCTGATTTCCATGAGTTGATCGACTCAGAATCAAAGTGCAAAGACGATACTAGTGTCACCACATGCAAGATAGGCATTCCGTTTCGTAACACACCTGAGATAAGTTTTGCGTAATTCCAGTATGTTTCATCGAATAAACGAGAAATTCCACCTATCGTATTTTTGTATCCATATTTATCTTCGTATTGGAAGTCGTAACGTTTTGTTCCATCTTCTTCACGCACCTTCACTATTGTGCCACGAGTGACTCTCTTAGGGATATAGAGGGTGTCTTCATCGTTTTTACCAGTAAATATCTCATAAGGTTTACCATCGAAAATACCAACAAATGCGATCCAATCCTCTTTACCATTTTTAAATCTAACTATATCGGCAGTAAGTTCACGAGGACGTTTTAATGGTGTCACAAACTTATCTTCTTTAACTGAGATCAACACCCCATCGCGACTACCATCACGATAAACTGTCACTCCTTTACAACCACATTCCCAAGCTGTTTGATAAACTTGAGCCACAAGATTTTCTGTTGCCTCTTTAGGAAGATTTACAGTGACAGAGATTGAGTGATCCACCCATTTTTGCATCTTACCTTGCATCTGCACCTTACTCACCCAATCAACATCGTTTGATGTGGCATTGTTGTATGGCGACTTCTTAACAAGTGCGTCGATCTCCGCTCCACTCATATGCTCAATCTCATTACGCATGCAACCGTTGATCTCAGCCCAAATGATAAATTTATGATGGAACACATTATACTCTTCCCACGAATCACCAACCTCATCGACATAAGAGATAAACACATCTTGATCATTTGGATTGACTTTTCTACGACGAGTGTAGTAGGGTAAAAACACTGGCTCGATGCCCGATGTGGTTTGACTCATCAAACTTGTGGTTCCGGTTGGGGCAATTGTAAGCATGGCAATATTACGACGACCATGCGCACACATATCTTTGTATAGCTGAGGATCTGCTTCTGCTATACGTTTTATCATAGGATTGTTTTTCTCTTTTTCGCATGAGTAGATAGAGAACGCACCTCGCTCTTTTGCCATCTCTACCGATGCACGATATGCCTCAATAGCCAATGTTTTTTGCACTTCAACGGCGAAAGTTGTTCCCTCCTCGCTACCATAACGTAGACCTAGTGCAGCAAGCATGTCGCCTTCGGCAGTGATACCAAGACCTGTACGACGACCTTCAATGGCTTTCTCTCTTATTTTGATCCACAAATTTTGTTCAACTCTGCGAATATCGGCCTCTTCAGGATCGGCAGATATTTTATTGATTATGGCATCAATCTTTTCTATCTCTAGATCAATAATGTCATCCATTATACGCATAGCTTTTGCTATATGCTGTTTGAAAAGTTTTTTGTTGAAACTAGCCTCAGCAGTAAATGGCTTATCAACATATCCGTAGAGGTTTATAGCTAGCAATCTACAACTATCATAAGGGCACAAAGGAATTTCACCGCAAGGATTTGTAGACACAGTTTTGAATCCCATATCGGCATAACAATCTGGAATAGACTCTCGGATGACAGTATCCCAAAACAACACTCCAGGCTCTGCTGATTTCCAAGCATTATGAATAATCTTGTTCCATAATTTTGTGGCATCAATTTCGGTTTCAACCGAAGGACGTTTTGAATCTATTGGAAACTGCTGACGATATTTGCCACTTTTTAAGGCTGCTTTCATAAATTCGTCATCAATTTTTATTGATATGTTGGCGCCGGTAACTTTACCTGTATCAACTTTAGCATCAATAAATTTCTCTGCATCGGGATGTTTTATTGATAACGACAACATAAGCGCACCACGTCTTCCATCTTGCGCCACTTCACGAGTAGAATTTGAGTAACGCTCCATAAATGGCACTATGCCTGTGGAGGTCAAAGCACTATTTAAAACTGGAGTTCCAGATGGACGAAGATGCGATAGATCGTGCCCTACACCACCGCGACGTTTCATAAGCTGCACTTGCTCTTCATCAATACGTATTATTCCACCGTAAGAGTCGGCAGGCACTTTATGACCAATCACAAAACAATTTGAAAGCGATGCAGTTTGCATGTTGTTGCCAATGCCTGTCATCGGACCACCTTGAGGAATTATATATTTGAATTTATCGATAAGGGCAAATATTTCACTCTTATCCATAGGATTTGGATATTTTTTCTCAATTCGTTCGATCTCTGCGGCAATACGCTCGTGCATCATCACTGGCGAATTTTCGTAGATTTTACCGTATGAATCTTTAAGAGCATACTTGCTCACCCAAACCGTGGCTGCCAGATCATCACCGGCAAAATAATCACGAGAAAGCGCAACCGCCTCTTCGTATGAATACTCTTTCATTATATTTATTGTTTTGCTTGATATAGTAAAAACTTAATGACACAAATATAATGACAATTTAATCAATAGTTATTAACAACTTATCAACGTTGGCATAACCTATTGAGATGCAATGCGTTGTGATAACTAGTTGATTTACAGATCCATAGTAACGCTAACACGCTCAATGTCACCTCCTAGTGGGGGATTGAGTTTTGAAATTTTTATGCGCACTTTCTCTACCGCTGGAAACTCATTTTTAATAGCAGTCAAAACACGATATGCCACATTTTCTAAAATATTCGATTCTATCAGCATCTCTCGTTTTACGGTAGCAAAAAGATCAAGATAGCTCACCGTATCGGTGACTTTGTCGGTCAAGGCAGATCGCGATGCGTCGCACTCCACACGGAGATAAATCTCAAAACGGTTGCCAACAATTTTCTCTGCTTCATAACATCCATGGTAGGCATACACCTCCATCTTCTCAATTTCTATAACTTCGCGCATTATTTTTGTATGTTTTTTAAATTTATGTATATCTTTGTAGTAAAATAAGGAAATTGTATGGATTATACAGTTTCTGCAAACAAAGGTAAAAAAAAGTGTGTTACTTATGGATATAGTAGAAAAAACATCATCGGAAAAATCGTTAAACTTTCTCGAAGAGATAATTGAAGAGAGCATAAGAAACGGAGAACCAAGAGTTCACACCCGTTTTCCACCTGAGCCAAACGGATATTTACACATAGGACATGCAAAATCTATATGCCTAAATTTCGGGCTAGCAAAAAAATATGGTGGAAAATGTAATCTACGTTTCGACGACACTAACCCTGTGAAGGAAGATGTTGAATATGTAGATTCTATTATGAACGACGTTCGTTGGCTTGGTTTTGAGTGGGATTCAGTTCATTACGCATCAGATTATTTTGAGG
>JAVVZN010000015.1:12500-13226 GCA_036650555.1 Rikenellaceae bacterium | reverse complement strand
TATGACTATTGTTCAGCTTGAATATTTAATATCTGTGGCTAAATATGGTAGTTTCTCAACAGCTGCTACTTACTGCTACGTCACACAACCATCTTTAAGTACCCAGATTAAAAATCTGGAAGATGAGTTGGGTGTTGTTTTGTTGAATAGAAACTCTAAACCTCTGATCTTAACAGAGGCAGGGAGAATGGTGGTTGATAAAGCCAAAGATGTTATCTCTGGCTTCTACAACATCACTGAGATTGTGAAAGGATTGCGAAATGAGGTTAGTGGTGCTTTGCGCATTGCTGCCATTCCAACAATAGCTCCATATCTACTACATAGATTCATCCCTGAGTTTGTGAAGGTATATCCTAATCTAAACCTTCAAGTTAAAGAGATGTTCACACGAGATATAATCACAGCTATCGGTAACGACACTATTGACGTTGCAATTTTGGCTGCTGGTTTTCTTGACGATACCGACATAAAAGAGGAGGTGCTTTTCGATGATCCTTTCTATTTTTATGCTGCACAAGACAACAATATGTTGAAACAAAAAGAGGTGTCGGTTATAGATCTAGATGTAAATTCGCTGTTGCTACTTGCCGATGGACACTGTCTGCGCACACAAATACTAGATCTATGTCATGCTCATAATCCGCTAGGCAAGAATCTTTACCTTGAAGGCGGATCGCTTGAAACCATAATTAGAATGGTAGACAAAACAGGCGGAGCAACTATTCT
>JAVVZN010000015.1:4729-12490 GCA_036650555.1 Rikenellaceae bacterium | reverse complement strand
GAGCTATGTGTTCGCGAGTTCAAAGAGCGTGGCAGCGCAAAACGTCAGATTTCAATTGCAACAGGAAGAAACTTTATTAAAAAAGCTGCATTAAATAAATTAAAAGAGATAATTTTAAAAAACATATAAAATATTTATGGAAAAGGTAAAATGTTTGATTATTGGTAGTGGTCCTGCTGGATATACTGCTGCAATATATGCTTCTAGAGCAAATCTATCACCTATATTATATCAAGGAATAGAGCCAGGCGGACAGCTCACAACCACAACTGAGATTGATAATTTCCCAGGTTATCCAGAAGGGATCACTGGACAGGCAATGATGCAAGACATCTGCAAGCAAGCTCAACGTTTCGGTGCTGATGTGCGCAACGGTATTGTTACTGATGTTGATTTCTCAGCCACTCCATTTAAAGTTACTATCGACGGAGAAAAGGTTGTTGAATCCGACACTATCATCGTATCAACCGGAGCCACAGCACGTTATCTAGGACTTGAATCTGAATACAAATATAGAGGCATGGGGGTTTCTGCGTGTGCCACTTGCGATGGATTTTTCTATCGTAAAAAGGTGGTAGCTGTTGTTGGTGGCGGCGACACTGCATGCGAAGAGGCAACATACCTTGCCTCACTATGTAAAAAAGTTTATATGATTGTTCGTAAAGACTATTTACGTGCATCAAAAGCTATGCAAGATAGAGTATCAACCACACCCAATATCGAAATACTCTACAACCACAACACTCTAGAGATACTAGGCGACGACGACGGAGTTAATGGCGCACTACTAGTTGATGGTAGCGGTAAAGAGCACAAGATAGAGATCGACGGATTTTTCCTTGCCATTGGTCATACTCCAAATACAGCGGTATTTAAAAAATATCTTACTCTCGATAGTGAAGGTTATATTGTGACCGAGCATGGAACATCGAAAACAAATATCGCAGGCGTATTTGCCGCAGGCGATGTGAAAGATCCTCATTATCGCCAGGCTATTACAGCTGCTGGCTCTGGATGTATTGCAGCCATTGATTGTGAACGTTATTTAAGCAGTTTATAAATGAACAGGTGCATTAAAATATTATTATTAGGGGTGTTTTTGACTAGCTCTTTCTCTTGTTCTCGTTTTTTTATGGGGCGAAACAAGAATGTATATACCTCTGTCAGTCATGATTCAACCAATGTAGCAAAAGACAACAGAGTGATTTTAAAACCTTCTGATAATGCAGACAAAAACGACAAATCATGGACAGAGATAGCTGAAAAAGCCGACACTTCAGATATTATCGACGAAATAGATTCTGATAATGTTTACAAAAAGATAGATGAAAATTTCAGCAGTCGTGAATTACAACACGCCACAATATCAAATTACAATCCTTTTGATGAGAATGGTCAGATGTATTTCAACCTTCGCAACATGACTCGTGAATTTCATTATCCGGTAAGCGGTCATCTGTTGTCAAATTTTGGAAGACGTGGCGGCAGAAACCACTCAGGGGTTGATCTTAAAGCCGAGAAAGGTGAAAATGTATATGCTGCATTCGACGGAGTAGTTCGCATGTCGTCGTACTATGGCGGATATGGCAATATAGTAGTGATTCGTCATAACAACGGGCTAGAAACATTCTATGGTCACAACACCAAACTACTAGTCAAAGTTGGCGACAAAGTTAGTTATGGCGATGTCATAGCTTATGCAGGCAGAACAGGGCGTGCAACAGGCAATCATGTACATTTTGAAGTGCGCGTTCAAGGACAAGTGATAAATCCAAATCTACTTATAAACACCACCACTAAAACATTACAAGACAAAGACCTTTACATCTATAATCGTTCCGGGAAAGTTTACGCCTCAAACAATGACACCTCAAAACGTGTAGAGCCTACCTCTGAGCAGACACCCGCGAAAGAAGTTGCTAAAAACGACATTGAGAAACCTACGCCTGATCTCAAATCAAGTTCCACAGATAGTAAAGTAGCAGTGCACATTATCAAAAAAGGTGATACACTCTACAAATTATCAAAAAAATATGGAACATCAATTGCAAAATTGTGCGAGATAAACAATATAAAAGAGAAAGCAACGCTTAGTCTAGGTCAGAAAATAAAACTAAAATAGATATTGCAAGAACTTCCATCGTTAAAAGATAAAATTGCGTTACTCCCGTCACTGCCAGGAGTATATCGTTTTTTAGATAAAAACGGTAAGATTATCTATGTAGGTAAAGCAAAAAATCTAAAGAAAAGAGTGTCGTCGTATTTTGTCGGCACATCATCTAAAGGCTCCAAAACCCAATCGCTTGTGCGTAACATAAGTGATATGTTGCATATTGTGGTGGAATCGGAGCAAGATGCCTTTTTCCTTGAAAACAATCTGATAAAAGAGCATAAACCAAAATACAACATACTTCTTAAAGACGACAAAACATATCCTTGGATAGTAATTAAGAAAGAGTTGTTTCCACGTGTTTTGCAAACTCGCAACATAGTAAAAGATGGATCGCAATATTTTGGTCCATATTCATCTGTCTATCTCCAAAAGAGCATTCTGGAGGTTGTGCGTAAGATCTACTCTATTCGCACATGTCATCTTCGACTCACTGAGGATGGCATTAATCGCGGTAAATTCGATCGTTGTTTAGAATATCACATTGGAAATTGTAAGGCGCCTTGCATAGGTGGGATAACCAAAGAAGAGTACAACAAAGCCATAGCAGCGGTTACACATGTGCTGAAAGGCAATACTGATGCTGCCTTTGAGTATCTTAATGATTTGATGCAAAGCGAATCTACCGCACTTCGATTTGAGAGTGCTCAGAAGATAAAAGAGAAAATTGCGCTACTCGACGGATACCGTAGTAAGTCGATTATCGTCTCGCCAACATATCAAGATATGGATGTGGTGTCGCTACTAAATGATGAGAGCCACTACTACTGCAACTATCTGCATGTGTCGCATGGTGCAGTGGTAAATTCGTTCTCCATTGAGTTACGTCCTGCCATTGAAGAGAGCCGAGAAGATGTGCTAGCTTACGCTCTGGAGCATATTGCAAATTTCACTTCACGTCCATTAGCACGTGAGGTGCTTGTGCCATTCATGCCTAACACCGAGTTTTTTGAAACCACCCAGTTTTCAGTTCCTCAACGAGGCGATAAATTAAAACTTATTGAGTTATCCGAGAAAAACTGCAAGGTATTTATGCTTGAGAAACTAAAATATATTGAAAAGGTAAATCCAGAACGACACACTGAGCGAGTAATGAATAGAATGAAGAGCGACCTTCAGCTCGATGTACAACCGCGACACATAGAGTGTTTTGACAACTCTAATATTCAAGGTAATTACCCTGTGTCGTCGTGTGTAGTTTTCCGCGATGGAAAGCCCTCAAAACGTGAATACCGACATTTCAACATCAAAACAGTGGTTGGAATAGACGATTTTGCCTCTATGTATGAAACACTTATGCGTCGTTACTCACGATTAATCGAAGAGGGGCAGCAGCTCCCAGATCTAATTGTGGTCGATGGAGGTAAGGGTCAGTTAAGCTCCTCGTATGCGGTGTTGCAAGAGCTGGGGATTCAAGATAAAGTTCCGATAATAGGTTTAGCAAAACGACTAGAAGAGGTGTTTTTCCCAGGTGACTCAACTCCCTATTACCTCGACAAAAACTCAGAAACATTGAAGGTGTTGATGCACATCAGAAATGAGGCGCATCGTTTTGGAATAACATTTCATCGTGATAAACGTTCAAAGGGATTTATTCAAACAGAACTCGATGATATTACTGGAATAGGAAAACAGACATCGGAGAAGCTGCTGACACATTTTAAAACTGTGAAAAACATAAAGAAAGCCTCACTAGAAGAGTTACTAAAAGTAACTGATAGGAAAAAGGCTGAGAATATAATAACATATTTTAAAGATAAAGATAATGAATAGAATAATATTTGCCACAAACAACCGTCACAAACTAGAGGAGGTGGCAGCATTTCTAGGCGACACATGGGAGCTTGTCACACCAAAAGAGTGCGGAGTGATGGAAGATATTCCCGAAGAGCAGCCAACAATCGAAGGTAATGCTATGCAAAAGGCAGAATATTTATATCAAAAAACAGGACGTGATTGTTTTGCCGACGACACAGCACTAGAGGTTGAGGCACTTGGCGGAGAGCCGGGTGTTTATTCTGCACGCTACGCCTCTCTAAAATGCGATAGCGAGGAGAACATGGCAAAACTACTCCATAAATTGGGCGATAACACCAATCGCAAAGCATGTTTCCGCACCGTCATAGCTCTTATCATTGACGGCAAGAAACATCTTTTTGAAGGTCGCGTTGATGGTGAGATAATCAGTGATCGCGCTGGGGAGAAGGGGTTCGGCTATGATCCTATATTCCGTCCTACTGGCTACACCACAACTTTTGCACAGATGTCGATAGAAGAGAAAAACAAAATATCGCATAGAGCAAGAGCTGTTACCAAACTTGTTGATTTCTTAAAAAACATATAAATTGGCTACAAAACTTGAATTGCTCGCTCCATCTAAGAACTACGAATATGGCATTGCTGCCATTGCCGCAGGTGCAGATGCTTTATATATAGGTGGTCCTGATTTCGGTGCGCGAAAAGCTGCATCAAATTCAGTTGAAGACATTGCTATGCTGGTAGAGTATGCGCATATGTTTGGTGTTAAGGTATATGTGGCGATAAACACCATAATCTACGATGAGGAGATTCCAGCAGTGGAGCGTTTGGTTCGCGATCTTTCGAGTGCTAAAGTCGATGCACTTATTGTTCAAGACATGGCATTTGCCGAGATGGATATTCCACCTATCGCTCTTTTTGCATCGACCCAAACCACAAACCTCACCGCCGAGAGAGTTCGGTTTCTACAAAACGTAGGTTTTGAGCGTGTAATACTTGAACGAGCTCTTTCGCTTGATGACATAAGAGAGATACGAGATGTAACAAATGTTGATCTGGAATGTTTCATCCATGGTGCAATTTGTGTGTCGTATAGCGGAAACTGCTATATGAGCATGGCTGTTGCCGGCAGAAGTGCCAATAGAGGAGTATGCGCACAGCCTTGCAGATCAACCTACAACCTCCTAAACGAGCGAGGCGATTTTATAATGCGAGGCAAACACCTGCTATCACTAAAAGATCTCTCGCTCGAACACTCACTTTCTGACCTTGCCGATGCAGGAGTCACCTCTTTTAAAATTGAGGGTAGATTGAAAGATGATGTTTATCTTAAAAATAGTGTGGCATATTATAGCAACAAATTAGATGATTGCATAAAAAATAGTGGCGGTAGATTTTGTCGTGCCTCTCACGGTAAGAGCGTAAGCAGTTTTATACCTAATCTTTATAAAAGTTTCTCCCGCTCTTTTACTCCCTATTTCATAAATGGAAAGATTGCCGATGTGGCATCGTTACACACTGCAAAATCGGTTGGACAATACGTTGGAGAGGTTTTAGCAGTTGATCACAACGGGTTTGTGCTTAAAGACACCCCGCTATGTCGTTTGACATCTGGCGATGGCATCTGTTTTATAAATGCCGATGGCGATTTCTCTGGCACATATGTAAATAGAGTTAGCGATAGGCGTATTACTACTGCTAAAATTGATGGTATTTCGGAAAATTCAAAAATATATCGTAACTTCGACAAACAATTTGTCGATACAGTAAGTGGAAAAAGTGTGGAGCGAAAAATTGACGCTCACATTCAGATCGCTGATTCAAAAATCACATTCATAACCGCAGCTGTTGAATGTTCGGTGGGTTTCGATTATGAACCAGCACAAAACATTGAGAAAGCCACCAACGGATTGAAAGCCAATATGGCAAAGTGTGGCGACTCAATATTTAATATTATAAGTGTTGAAATCACAACTGACGTGCCGTTTCTACCAATCAGCAAACAGAATGAGCTACGTAGGGAGCTCTTCACGATGGCTCAACATAAAATAATCGACGGTTACATAGTGAAACAAGGCACTAAGCTAAAACCTGCAAGCTATGGTAGCGAGAAAGTGGATTACAAAGCAAATGTGGCAAACTCTTTGGCTGAGAAATTTTATCGTGCATGTGGAGCAAAAGAGATAGAAAAAGCGGTTGAACTGACATCATCTTTTGAAGGAGTGGAGCTTATGCGTATGAGCTATTGCATTGGCAAAGAGCTAGGACGATGTTTAAAAGAGGGAGCAAAAGCCGAAAACTTATATATTGAAAACAACGGACGAGTGTTCAGATTGAGATTTGATTGCAAACATTGCCAGATGGTAATAGAAAAAAAATAATATTATGGAGATAGTGCCTAGGTTGTATAAACCAACTTTTTGGAAAGATTACGAACTGATCGACAGCGGTAATTTTGAGAAACTGGAACGTTTCGGAGATTTCATTCTTGCACGTCCAGAGCCACAAGCATTATGGCAAAAATCGCTCTCCGATAGAGAGTGGGCAGACATGGCAGATGCCTATTTCTGTCGCGACAAAAAGAGCGAAGACCGCGGTGACTGGCAGCTAAAACCTAAGATGCGTGAACAGTGGTTTGTTGATTACAACTATAAAAAGATGAAACTAACAATGCGTCTTGGTCTGACCTCATTTAAACATGTTGGCATATTTCCAGAACAAGCTGTTAATTGGAATTTCATATATGATAATGTTGAATTACTAAAAAAGCAAACCGATAATGTTAGCGTGCTAAATCTGTTTGCCTATACAGGTGGTGCCACACTAGCTGCTCGTAGCGCAGGGGCAAGCGTCACACACGTTGATAGCGTGAAACAGGTTGTGACATGGAGCAATGAGAATTTAGAGGCAAGCCGTTTAGAGTCGGTGCGCTGGATTGTTGAAGATGCACGTAAGTTTGTGAAACGTGAGGTGAAACGTGAGAAGAAATATAATGGTATCATCTTAGATCCTCCAGCCTATGGACGTGGAGCCGATGGTGAGCGTTGGATATTAGAAGAAGACATCTATGAAATTCTCACAGATTGCAAATCTCTACTAGCCGATGGCGGATTTGTGGTTTTAAATCTCTACTCAATGGGTCTGTCAGCACTACTTAGCCGCGGATTGTTAAGCCAAATATTTAATCGTCAAGATATTGAATTTGGAGAGTTGTATGTTACCGATAGGTTTTCCAAAATACTTCCACTTGGCATCTATTCACGCTTTGGAGCTGTGCAGAAATAGGTAGTCGTCGCTGAAAAACTGTTATATATGATCAAGCACCGATTTTGCCAATTTTTTCATTATGGTGTTGTAATCAAGATCTGATTTCTGACCTGCACGTTGAACTATTGCAACACATAGAGTTATGGCATCGTGCCCCATTATTCTTGCCATTGCAGCTATTGGTGCTGATTCCATCTCAAGGTTTAAGATTCTTCTCTCATTGTAACGGAAACTTTGGATCATTGGTATAAAATTCTCGCATGCAGGAGCTATACGCACATGCCGTCCTTGCGGAGCATAAAAACCGGGAGCACTCACAGTTATAGCACATCGACCTAGCTTCCCGAAGAGATCCAACATACGACTACTGGCATCTACTGCATAAGGAACTGATAATTTTTTGCTCCACGAGGTGTGTTGCACGAATTTTTCAGACAGATCATCATTAAACACTGCACCGCCTCTTTGATAGTAGTTCGGCACTGGATCTGTTCCTATTGTAGATTCACTCACAATCACCTCACCTGTTTTAATGTCGCTTTGAACCACACCACATGTGCCAATTC
>JAVVZN010000015.1:0-4719 GCA_036650555.1 Rikenellaceae bacterium | reverse complement strand
GGAAAGACTGTTTCACTCTACGCGTTTCAAAATCTATTGATACAAGCGCATCAAGTTCATTCATCACTATATCTATGTTGTCGGCACCTATGCCTGTTGAGATCACTGTGATCTCTTTGCCACCATAGACTCCACTAGCCCATACAAACTCGCGATTACTTCCTTGCCTAGTGATGCTATCTAGCAGCGATGCTATCATCTTCACCCTAGAGGGATCACCAACAAGAATAATGTTATCTCTCAAATCACAAGGCAATAAATGAAGATGGAAAACCGATCCATCTTCATTTAAAATCAAATCACTTGAAGGTATAATTCTTTCGTTATTCATTTGATGATGTACGTTCTCTTAGATATTTGTGTTGGAAGCTAAGCACATTGCATATCTCCATAAATGATGCTCCTTGAGCAGCTCCAAAATCGCCACCTACAACCACCACTAAATCTTCTTTATTGACCTTTCCTCTATCTTCCAACTTGCCGAGCACGTTGTAAAGGAAGTTGTGATGAGTAAATGATGGTTCTTGATATTCAGGAAATATTCCGTAAGATAGTGCCAACTCACGCATCACATGCTTACGATAGCACACTGCATACACTGGTTTCACACCACGAAACGACGACATGTATCTTCCGGTACGTCCAGATAATGTGTCGATGATGACTGCTTTAACAGGAAGGTTGCCACATGCACGCACTGCTGAACGCGATAGCTGAGCAGTGATCTCGTTGTTTATGCCAACAAGTGTTACATCTAATATTGTGTTTGTGTCGCCTTCAACTTCTCGCGCCACTCTATCCATTGTTTGAACCGCCTCAATAGGATATAATCCCGATGCTGTTTCACCACTTAGCATGATAGCATCGGTACGTTGATAAATTGCACCTGCCACATCGTTTATCTCTGCACGTGTTGGGCGAGGATTGTTTATCATGCTTTGTAACATTTGTGTTGCGATGATAACTGGAGTTTTGTTCTCGACACATTTCTTAACTAGGTTACGTTGCAGGATTGGAATACGCTCACCTGGAATTTCAATTCCGAGATCACCGCGAGCAATCATCACACCGTAAGTATATTTTAGTATCTCGTCAATGTTGTCTACTCCCTCTTGATTCTCTATCTTGGAGATAATTTTTATTGTACTTTGGTGTTTGTCTATTATTTGTTGCACCTCCATCAAATCTTCTTTGTTACGCACAAATGAGTGAGCAATGAAATCAAGATCACGCTTAATAGCCCACTCTATAAACTCACGATCTCGATCTGTGAGAGATGGTAGCGGAATATGTACATTTGGCACATTCACACTCTTATGACTTTTTATCCAACCACGATTACGCACTTCTGTTACGAGCGCGTCTTTTCTAACTTCTGTTACCAGAAGTTCAATGTCGCCATCGTCGATAAGCAGCGATGACCCCACCGGAACATGCTTTACTATTTCTTTGGCATTGACATAAATACACTTCTTTGTCGAGGTTTCGTCGCCTCCTTTTACTAATAATATATCGCCTGTTCCTACCTCTATTCCCTCATTTGCCACAGTTGATGTGGTGCGCACTTCAGGTCCTTTTGTATCTATCAAAATAGCTATCTGCTCAGATACAGCTCTTACATTATCAACTATTCTATCGGCACCCTCCATTGAGGCATGCGCCGAGTTGATCCTTACCACATTCATTCCCGCTTTGTACAGATTCTCTACAAACTCTTTATCACAACATCTGTCTGATACGGTTGCTACAATTTTCGTCTTTCTTTCCATTTATGTTTTATTTAATGTCAGCTTTCGTTACGAAAGTGTCTTTAAGAAGCTATTTTAATTTGTTTTCAAAATTTTATTACTGCTATTTTTGAGACTATTAACAAATTAAAACAGCTTCTAACTATAAAGTCTTATTTTTTATTTATGATAGCTTCCACACCTAGCATATAAGAGTTCATACCGAAACCCATAATCGAACCCATACATTTTGGAGCGATTAGTGATATGTGACGGAACTCCTCACGAGCTAATATACACGATAGGTGAACCTCAACAACCCCTACATTAATCGAACCAATCGCATCGGCTATTGCAATTGATGTGTGGGTGTAAGCACCTGCATTCAACACCACCCCATCAAATTTTCCATCTGCATCTTGCAACTCATTGATTATCTCCCCTTCAACATTTGATTGGAAATAACTAATATTATGATCTGAAAATTGTTTTTTCAACGCCACCAGATAATCATCAAAAGATTGATTTCCATAGATAGTAGGTTCGCGCTTACCCAATAAATTAAGGTTGGGACCATTGATAATTAATATATTCATTGTTTTTGTCTATTGCAAAAATTATTGTTCCTTTGTATAAAATAGGAATAGAATATTCTATTTTCTTTTTTCACAAAAATTTACCGCAAAGGTAGCAATATTTTCTAAGAAATGAGTGTTTGCAAAGAAATTAACATTATCAAAATTTTTTCTTCAGCCTTTTCAGATCATAAAGATGGCGTGGTCGGCATTGGCGATGACTGCGCTGTTTTGCCCATAAACAACAACAGCTCGATGGTGGTTACCACCGACACAATGACGGAAGATGTACACTTTATAATGAGCCTTATCTCGCCCGAAGATTTAGCATACAAAGCACTCTCATCAAACATAAGCGATGTCATATCAATGGGTGCTCTTCCCACCTATGCTTTTCTCTCAATAACCCTCACTAGTAAATGCGATGAGCAATGGATCAAACGTTTTTCCGAAAGCCTCAGCTCACTTGCCCACACTCATGGCATCACACTCATGGGAGGCGACACCACATTCAGCCCTCACGCCCTTACTATCACAATCACCCTCACCGGAAATGTTGATAACAAAAACATAAAACTTCGCAGCGGAGCAAAGCCATCCGACAAAATATTTTGCTGCTCATCACTAGGTGCATCTGCCACAGGTCTAGAGCTCATTCAACGTGGCCACGCCACCCACCCTGCCACTAATGTCCACTATCGTCCTCATCTCTTTGTTGATGAATCGCAATGGCTCTCTAGGCAAAAAGCTGTTACGGATATGATGGATATATCAGATGGCATTGCTAAAGACCTTACTCATATCTTAGAACGCTCAGGGGTTGGAGCAGCTATCGAGCTTAGCAAGATCCCCATCGCAGAGAGCACCATAGAGTTGTGTAGAACATTATCTATCGACCCACTCAAACAAGCCTTAGAGGGAGGCGAAGAGTATTCACTATTATTTACAGTTGATAGCGCGCAATCAGAATTTATTACAGAAGAGTATTTTCGCCTATTCAATCATCATATCTATGAGATTGGAGAGTGTAATAATAATAAAAATATAATAACATGGCTAGATGGAGGCAAGCCATCAAACAAAACATTTAAAGGTTATGACCACTTTAGAAATGACAGATAAAAGAGAAAAGATAGCACTTACCATCGCAGGATCCGACTCATCAGCAGGCGCAGGCATACAAGCCGACATAAAAAGTGCAGCTGCACTTGGTGTCTACATGGCATCTGTAATCACAGCTCTAACAGCACAAAACACAGTAGATGTGTCGATGATAAAACCCACCACCCTACCGATGCTACGTGCACAAATCAAAAGTATAGTAACCGACCTAAGGGTAGAGTCAGTAAAAACCGGCATGATCCCATCAGCAGCTATGGTGACCGAGATAGAGAGCTGTCTGCACCATTACAACCTAAAGAAATTAGTGATCGACCCAGTAATGATCTCCACCTCAGGGGCAACACTCATACCCAAAGATGCTGCCTCAAAAATCATAGAATTTTTATTTCCCTTATCGGAGATAATCACCCCAAACATGGTAGAGAGCAGCTACATCACAGGTGTAAAAATAGAAACAGCAGCCGATTTTGATAAAGCCGCAGAAAAATTCGAACCTCTAGGCGTTAAATATCTACTTCTAAAAGGCGGACATCTGAGTGGCCACTCCATAGTCGATATTTTATATAATCTTCATACTGGCAGCCAAAGAATATTTGAATTTCCAAATATCCCAACGAAAAACACACATGGCACTGGCTGCTCTCTCTCCTCAGCAATAGCCGCCTCACTCTCACAAGGATTGACAACAGAAGAGAGCACCGAGGTTGCAGAAAAATTCATACACAATGCTATTCTCAGCGGAAAAGATTATCTTTACGGCACAGGACACGGTCCGATAAACCATTTTTACAAGCTATGGAACAAAAAAAGCGAAAAATAAATCTGTTCACAAACACACAAATAATAGTGACAGCCACTCTTGTGTTTGCATCGCTATATTTTATATTCGACACTAACAACTACTACGCAAAACGTAAGTTGGAAGAGAAAAGAGATCAATTATTACATAAAATCGACTCCATAAAAGCACAAATCACCGCCGACAGCACAGAAATAGAACTTCTGAAACACGACGACACCTATCTTGAAAAATATGCTCGCGAACACTTCTACATGCTACGTCAAGGCGAAGAGATTTATGTTGTTGATGATGAAGATTCTATTGGTGTCCGGTAAAAATTTCAAGCATAGTGTGTAACAGTATGATTTACTTTGACTTACAGTATAATTATGGACTATGGAGGGGTGGAAATTTTTACTGGGACATCAATAGTCATTTAATACTTTTTTAAGAAAAAAGTACGCACTTACAGTGCTTCAAAAAACGAAAACCATCTAAGATGGTTTTCGGGAGC
>JAVVZN010000014.1:0-13557 GCA_036650555.1 Rikenellaceae bacterium | reverse complement strand
AATTGAGTTTTTTACGCTCCCCCAATTCATGCTCATCTTGCCTAACAACTTCGGCTTTTATATTTATCGACTCATAAATAACATCTTCAAGAAGAGACTTATCTCTATAAAAACCGTCGAAACTATTCCTTTCAAACTTCTCAAACAGCGACCTACTTTTTATAACTCCTGCCTTTATGATCTCCGCCAATCCAGCACGAAACTCACGTATGGGCAGCGATCTAAGCAGATCAACATCACAAACAACAAATCGCGGCTGATTAAACACCCCAATCATATTTTTGAATCCGTGATGATTAACCCCATTTTTTCCACCCACACTTGCATCTACCTGCGCAAGTAGAGAGGTGGCAACAAAACCAAAATCAACACCACGTTGATAGGTTGATGCCACAAAGCCAGTGATGTCAGTCACAATTCCACCACCAAACCCAACAATACAAGAGTGTCTATCAACATGTAGTTCAAGCAGACGAGAGTATATTGCGTCAAGATCGTCTAATGTTTTGTGCTGTTCTCCACACGCGATAACAATATATGGATATTGAGTAATAATCTCAGAATAGACATTAAACACATTCTCATCGGTTATAACCACAACTTTACGCCCCTCAACTAGCTGCGGAAGGTTTGTTTTTAGACTACCAATGATAATACGACTATTGTTATTTCCTTTGACTTCGATAATCCGATCCATAAATGAAACTTATGTTAAAATTATTATAACGTTTTTTGTCATAATATGCTTTATATATTTATGACAAAACTTACCGCAAAATTAGTATTTTTTATATAGAGGTGGCTTTTATACATGGATTTTTCAAAAACTCCATATATATCTCTCGCGTGATATAGGCATCGGTTGCAGCATATTCTATTTGCTGAGCAGTCAGAGTTTGTGCACTCCAATTACTTAGTCGCTGAGCTTTCGACACACGCTGTTTCAGCACAATGCCAGATATTTTTCGTAAGCTTTTCTCTTCTATATCATACTTAGCAATCTCAATCTGAAGATCCATAAAATTTTCAGGTTTGAAACTGACTATCTTCTGAAGCTTTTTAATGTCATCTCTAATATCAACTCCAACTTTAATGATAGATTTTGATCGTAATATCTTTACTATTTTGTTCGACAACTTCATGCGATCTACACGAAAAAGGAATGTGCGATCGCCCCCAGATAGCTGTAAAAGAGCAAGGGGGTAAGTGACCCCCTTTTTAAATGATGGACGTGTTTCAGTATCAAAGCCAATCACAGCACAACTGCCAAGATAATCTGCGGCAGCATCATTATCGTTGTCGGAAACAACTATAACCTCTCCCTTGCATGTGGCAGCTGGCAACAGTGCCAACTCTTCGTTAGTTATTGTTTTTTGATACATCAATACTATTTAAGTTATATAATTAAATATAGTTGTTCGGTTAAAAACCTCCAAGCCCCATAGTACATAAATATGCTATAAATAAAAGTCAATCCGCTACGTTTGAAATTTTTACCTAACACCAATAACTTAATTTCAGTTTTTTGTTGTATCTTTGCATATATTACAACTAGAATTGAATGACATTTAAAGAGTTAAACATTATTGAGCCTATTTTAAAGGCTCTATCTGAAGAGGGTTACACCATGCCTACACCTATTCAGCAGCAGGCAATCCCTATATTAATTGAGGGCTATGATGTGCAGGGATGCGCACAAACAGGAACAGGAAAAACAGCAGCTTTCTCAATTCCAATAATACAAAAACTTTACCGTAACACCCGCAAGGGTCGTGATAAGCAGATCAAAGCGTTGATTTTAACACCAACGCGTGAGCTTGCTATTCAGATTGACGAGAGTTTTGCAACATACGGAAAATATGCCGATATTAAACATTGCGTGATATTCGGAGGCGTTGGGCAAAGACCGCAAACCGATGCACTTGAGGCTGGCGTAGATGTGCTAATTGCCACACCAGGCCGTCTACTCGATCTGATAGGGCAAAATTATATAAATCTAAAAGCAGTAGAATTTTTTGTGCTCGATGAGGCTGATCGTATGCTCGATATGGGTTTCATTCACGACATAAAACGAGTTCTTCCACTACTTCCTAAAAAACGTCAAACACTATTCTTCTCGGCAACAATGCCAAAAGAAATATCTGTGCTTGCATCATCAATACTCACTAATCCAAAACATGTAGAGGTCACTCCGGTGGCTTCAACTGTTGATATTATTGATCAATCGGTTTATTTTGTGGAGAAAGCATTGAAGACAGCACTTCTTGTTGATTTGATCTCGGAGAAAAATATGGAGTCGGTGCTAGTTTTCTCACGTACAAAACATGGAGCCGACAAAATTGCTAAGCAGCTTGTCAAATCGGGAATCTCTAGCGAGGCAATCCATGGTAACAAATCGCAGAATGCGCGTCAGCGTGCTCTTACCAATTTCAAAGAGCGCGAAACACGAGTGCTTATCGCAACCGATATTGCTGCGCGTGGCATTGATATAGACAACTTGTCGCATGTTGTAAACTTCGATCTTCCGCAGGTTCCTGAAACATATGTGCATCGCATTGGACGAACAGGGAGAGCTGGTCAGAGCGGTGTGGCAATCTCTTTTTGTAGTGCCGAGGAGCTCTCGTTGCTAAAAGATATTGAGAAACTTATAGGTAAGAGAGTAGATGTGGTGGATGATCACGCTCATAAAAGTTTGGAAAATGTGAAAGCCTTGATCGCAAAAAATGAGGAGCTAGCCCCAAGACAAAGAGGCAAGAGCAAGCGATCTTACTCTGGAACAAAATCAAACGGAGATTACTGGCGTCGTCAAAAACGTCAGAAATAGTAATTGTAAAAAAGTAAAACCCCAAAAAATACAATTATGAAAAAAATTATGCTATCATTGTTTGCAGTGGTTGCTTTCATGTCGGCTTTTGCGCAGACTGTATGGCACAACCCACAGCAAGCAGCATTCAATCCTTTAGAGGGTCAGTACTGGCAGTCGGATGCACGTTCTAACTTCTATCATCGTCTGCCCGATAAAGCACAAAAGATTGTTAATGGAGGTGTTTGGGATCTTTCGCGTCAATCGGCAGGGATCTCGATAAACTTTCGTAGCAACTCTCCTAAAATTATCGTGCGTTATGGCTTAACTGAAAAAGGCGCTTCAATGGCACACATGCCTCTCACCGGGGCGAGTGGATTGGATCTATATGCCAAAGACGGAAATGGTAAAACCTTATGGATAGCAGGGCGCTACAACTTCGCCGACACTTGCACCTACAAATTTGGTGAGATAACATACAGCAATACCCCTGCATCTAAAGGCTATGAATATCAGCTTTTCCTCCCAACATACAATGGAGTGGAGTGGATGGAGATAGGTGTGGATGATGGTTCGTTCTTTGAGTTTATTGCACCACGACAAGACTTGCCAATAGTTGCCTATGGCACATCAATAACTCAAGGTGCTTGCGCATCGCGTCCGGGCATGATATGGACTTCAATATTGAGTCGTAAGATGGATCGCCCGTTGTATAACTTTGGATTCTCAGGATGTGGAAAGTTAGATACGGCTGTGGTAGATCTTATTGCGGAGATAGAGGCAAAAATCTATATAATTGATTGTATGCCTAATCTACAAAATGTTGATTCTGTAATATTGGTTAATCGTATTGTCACTCAGATAAAAAGATTGCGCGAGAAACGACCTACAACTCCTATCATCCTTACTGATCATCTCGGTTATCCTCATTCTGAGTCTATCAGATCGTATCGTAAAGATGAGCTTAATGCAAATAATTCACAGAAAAAAGCGTTTGAAATCTTAATTGCCGATGGGGTAAAAGATCTATATCATCTCGACTACAACACTCTCGCTATGCCTATGGATGCCACAGTAGAGGCAGTACATCCTTCAGATTGGGGCATGCAGGTCTATGCAGATGCCTATGAGAAGATGTTGCGCGACATATTATCGGAGCCTATTGGAAACACAGTCACCACTGTGCCAGTGCGTCAGCGTCGTGAACCCAACATCTACGAATGGCTCGACCGTCATGAGAAAATGTTGTCTGACAACAAAACACATAAATATAAAGGAGCTTTTTTAGGTAACTCTATTTTCCATCATTGGGGTGGAGTGGAAGGTTTCGCATATCAACGTGGGGCAGATAGCTGGGATGAAAATTTCTCTGATTACCATAATCACGGATTCGGTTTCGACCGAATTGAAAATGTGTTGTGGCGAATATATCACGATGAATTTTCTGGCATCTCTTACAAAAAAATTATATTAAAAATAGGCACTAACAACATAAGCGTAAATAATACAGATGAGCAGATCGTTCAAGGAATTGAATTTGTGATCTCTGCACTACAAAAACGCCAAGGAGAAGCTGAAATAAAAGTGTTGGGTATCTTACCTAGACGAAACAATGAGCCTCGCGTGAAAGTTCTAAACGAAAAAATCAAAGCCATGGTGTCGGGTATAAAAGGTTGTAAATACCAAGATGTAGGAGGTGTATTGCTGTTGAAAAATGGGAAGATAAACGAAAAAATGTTTGTAGATGGACTTCATCCAAATAAAGAAGGCTATAAGTTAATTGTAAACGAAGGGCTTTAACTGCACGCCACGCCTTTTCTCATTCAGTCTTCACGTACTATAAGTACGCTGCGGGAGAATGAGAAAACAAGGCACAATGTATGATATACAGTAATCAAAAACCATCATCTATTGTCGAATTGATAGATGTGGTGGTTTGCTTGAGAATTTATTGTAGCAGCTCCAACTATGGTGGGAGCTGCTTTTTTTGTGGGTAGCAAGAGTGAATTTTTAAAAATGATTTATAAGTGTTCGGTGTTATTTATCATAAAATAAAAAAATATTAAGGCGATTTTATGTAAAATGTGTATTTTTTTGTAACTTTGTATTATATTTTTAATTTTCATTTCCATGAAGAAATCACTAATATTACTTTCTATATCTATATGCTCGTTATTGAGTATTATATTATATGCTTACAATTCGGAGCAGAATACAAAGCCTATGTTTCCTACGGATATTGCTGTGGCGGATGGTAAGGTGCTTATTACTAGTAGAAGTGGTAATGGTTTATTGGTTTTTGAAAATGGTAAAAAAATTGCTCAGATAGAATTTAATGCTCCTGCAACAAGTATTACTGTTGGTGGCGATGCAATTTATGTTACTACCTCCTACGACAAAGGTTTTCTTCACAAATTATCACGTAAAGATCTTTCCGTTTTAAAAAGTATAGAAACAGGGATGGGTGCTCGCGCGGTTGAGTTGAGTGACGATGGTAAATTTATTTATGTTTGTAATCAATTTAAAGGCGACGTAGTTAAGATAGATGCCTCTACCATGGAGATAGTGGGGCGAGTAGATGTATTGCGAGAGCCTTTCGCTATGGCATTATCTAAAGATGGAAATTTACTCTATGTAAATAATTTTTTACCTCATCAACCTGCTAACTTAGATATTGTTGCTGCTGATGTGTCGGTTGTAGACACTCGCACCATGACCAGAACCTCAGACGTAAAACTTAGCAATGGTAGTAATGCCTTGCGCGATATTGCAGTTACTAACGATGGGCGTTTTGTGTTGGTATCGCACAACCTAGGTCGTTTTCAAGTGCCAACATCTCAGCTGCAACAAGGTTGGATGAACACCAATGCCATGAGCGTGATTGATGCAAAAACAAACACATTACTAGGCTCGGTGCTACTCGACTCTCCAGAGAGAGGGGCGGCAGGTGTGTGGGGGATAAAAACCACAGCCGATAAAATATTCGTATCGCATTCTGGTTCACATGAGATAACAGCAATTGATTATCATGCTTTTGTTGAGAAGTTAGATGGTTATGCCGAAAAAGAGAACCTATCTATTGATTTACGTTTCTTATATGGTATATCACAAAGAATAAAAGTTGAGGGGAATGGACCACGTGCCATGTGCATTAATGGCGACACACTCTATGCTCCAACCTATTTCTCAGATCATCTTAACATGCTTAATATAAAAGACTATGCTATCTCCGCTGTGGAGTTGAATCCATCGAGAATAGAGAGCGCGGAGCAGCAAGGCGAGAGGATATTCAACGATGCCTCATATTGTTTTCAGCAATGGCAGTCGTGCAACGGATGTCATCCGGGCGATGCGCGCACCGATGGCATGAACTGGGATCTGCTAAACGATGGCGTTGGCAATCCTAAAAATTGTAAGAGCATGCTAAATGCGCATAAAACAGCTCCTAATATGATCTCTGGCATTCGTGCTGATGCTGAGTCGGCTGTGCGTGCAGGGTTCAAATACATACAATTTACCGATATTTCAGAGGAAGATGCTGTGAAAGTTGATGAGTATCTAAAAACTCTCAAACCGTTGCCTAGTCCTGCGTTAGTGGATGGAAAACTATCGCCTCTTGCTGAGCGAGGACGTCAAGTATTCGAGAGCGAGAAATGTGACGCATGTCATAGTGGACCTCTATTCACTGATATGAAGATGTATAGAATAGGTGATGATGTGGAGTTTGAGAATGGATGGGACACACCATCGCTTGTTGAGGTATGGCGCACAGCACCTTATCTTTTTGATGGGCGCGCTGCCACTCTTGAAGATCTGTTTTCGGTGCATAAACACGGAATAAACACAAAAATTTCTAAGAAAGATATGACTGCCCTTGTTGAATATGTAAAATCGCTCTAACTGATATGATGCCTAACTATAAATATACAACTATCTATTCCGATAAACTTAATTTTTTCGATGCCATAAATGATATATTATCTCAATTATTGGGTGGTAAGATTGTCAGAATGGTGTTTTTTGAAGAATGTAGCTCAAATGACTACTACTGTAATGATCGTAAAACATTACACTCTGTTTTAAAAAATGTTTTTTGCGATAAAATACCAGCATGGAGTCTTGTTGGGCAAAAACCATTGGATTGTAGTTTTAGTTGTGAGGTATGTGAGATATGTGACGATGATTTTAATTTAGAATATCGTGATTTCGGTGTAGTTGTAAATGGCAAATCTTATAGAGAAATTGTGGCAGGCAATATATCTGCCGATCCAATAGGTGATAGCATTGAGCAGCAGTGCCGGAAAGTATTTTTGAAAGTTGATGCCATATTAAAATCTGAGGATTGTAAGGTTGAGAATATTGTACGTCAATGGAACTATATAGAGAACATCACACTAATGGATTGTGGTGAGCAAAATTATCAACTTTTCAACAATGCACGTTCCTTGTTTTATGAGAAAGGCGATTGGAGCATTGTAGGTTATCCTGCCGCCACTGGCATAGGCACTGCCGTTGGAGGCATAGTGTTAGATTTTAATGCCATAGTTGCCAGTGATATATCACTTGTAAAGTTAGATAATGAGTTGCAGATAGCGGCTCACGACTATTCAGATAAAGTGTTGCTAGGCTCTACGCAAAAACTTACTACTCCAAAATTTGAGCGTGGAAAGGCTGTGTGTGATTCACGGTCGGTGCTTGTTTATATATCGGGGACAGCCGCCATACGAGGAGAAAAAAGTTTGAAAGATCAAGCGGCTGACGCGCAGATAAAAGCTACAATGGAGAATATAAATTTCTTAATCGGTGTAGATAATCTTTCGAAAAGCGGCGTTAAAAGTGGTGACATGGTGCATTATAGCTCTCTTCGTGTCTATGTGAAACATGAATCTGACTACGCGGCAATAAAATCATACATGGATCAAAACTTTGGTAATGTTTCTATCATATATCTTCATAGTGATGTTTGTAGAGATGAACTACTTGTTGAGGTTGAAGGAATTGCCATTAAAAATAATAATATAAAACAATAAAACTTAAACTTATGAAAACGTTAAAACTATTTGCAATTGCCGTGTCGGCATTTTTTATAATCAGTTGCAATAATCAAAATTCAAATCAAAAATGTGCAGGATGTCAAGGCGACTCAATTGCTCAAAGTGATTGTAGTGCTTGTCAAAAATCGGAAGCATGTTCTGCAGAAAAATCAAATTGTAATAATAAAGCTATGAAAAAGTTTCAGAAAAAGTACACAAATGCTGATTTCTATGTAAACGGTAAATTCAGTCAAGAGGTAGCTATGAAAGCTATGCGTGAAATGTTGGCATTCTACGACATACCATTTACTCCTTTTATGGAGGCTAATTTCTGGGTAACAGATTTCGGAATAGGTGATTTTGAAAATGCAGGTATGGGTGGTATATTTTGGGTGAACGATGCTGAACATGGTTATTTCGCTCATTGCATATATTTATTACCAAACCAAATGATACCAGAACATGCACATGTGAAAACTAAATTCCCTGCTAAATTTGAGTCATGGATGGTAGAAAAAGGATGGTGCTACAACTTCTCTGAGGTTGGTGAGGCAACTCCAAATGCTCCTCAGTTCCCAGAATCACAAAAAGATGCTATCAAATCTAAAAACTTCGTGCGTCAAAATGCAGGTGAGATTGTTCATCTTAAAAAAATTGAAACATTCCACTTCTTGTTCGCAGGTGATGAGGGCGCAATTGTAAGCGAATATGCTTGCTATCATGATGCTGCTGGTTTGCGTTTCACAAATAAAAAATGTGCATTATAATAGGTTCTAATAATTATTAATATAATAATTGACGATGAGAAAATTACATCATTTCGGAATACCAACGCAGATAAAGCGTGAGGGAGAATCATATAGTGAAGATATGCGTCTGTTTCTTACCGACCCAATGGCATCTATAAATAAAATTGAGTTTCTTCGTTTTGAAAAAGAATCTCAAATGCCCGACATACTCAAAACTCATGCTCATGTGGCATACGAGATAGATGATTTTGCTACCGAGATGGCAGGCAAAAAAGTTGTTATGGAGGTCACTAAATTATCTGATCATATGTCTATCGCCTTTATAGAAGAGGATGGTATAGCTATTGAATTAATAAAATTGAGTTAGCTATGAAAACAAAATTTATTAACGATTCTGAAAATATAACTGCTGAACTACTAGAGGGCTACACTTTGGCTTTCAAAGATATAGTGAAACTTGGCGGTGAGAATATCGTTGTACGTACAAATGCAAAAAGTGGTGATAAAGTTGCCGTTGTGGCTTTCGGTGGCTCTGGACACGAACCTGCTGTAAGTGGGTTTGTTGGTGAGGGCATGTTGGATTGCTCTGTTGTTGGTGATATATTTGCCGCTCCAGGGGCTCAACGTCTTTTTGCTGCACTCCAAATGTTTAAACGTGAGGCAGGTATAGTTCTTTTGGTGCTTAACCATTCGGGTGATGTGATGAGTGGCAATATGGCAATGCAACTTGCATCGCGCATGGGCATAAAAGTAAAATCAATCATCACTCACGATGATATTAGTGCTGGCTTAGATGCCGCAGATGATGATCGTCGCGGTTTAGCAGGTGCCATTGTAATGTATAAAGTGCTTGGTGCTGCTGCTGAGGCAGGAAAATCTCTCGATGAAATTATTGAGATAGGTGAACGTCTGAATAAAAATATTGCAACACTCGCTGTTGCCACAGGTAGCTGTTCGCATCCTCAAAATGGAATGGTTATCACTGAGATGGAAAAAGGTAAGATGCAAATCGGCATGGGACAACATGGTGAGGCAGGACAAGGTGGCACAGAAAATATTGTGAGTGCCGACGACACTGCAACTCGCATGGTATCACAACTGATGGCAAAGCTTGTTGCTGCGCGTGGCGATAAGATGCTTCTATACATTAATGGTGTTGGAAGTTCAACGCTTATGGAGCAGTTTATTGTGTATCGTGCAGCTGCCAAAGTGCTTGAAGATGCTGGCGTGGAGGTGGTGCATGGTCATGCAGGGGAGCTTCTAACTGTGCAAGAGTCGGGTGGATTTCAGATGATACTCGCTCGTCTTGATAGTGATCATGTTGATTATCTTAAAAATTATAAGGCTAACGCTCCATATTGGAAATGTTTTGGTAAATAATATGAAAGAACTGACGATAGAACAATTTTGCAGTATGTGGCATATTGCACTTGAAGATATTAAAGCAAATGCTGCCGAATTTTCACGTTTAGATGCTGTAATTGGCGATGGAGATCATGGGGAGGCGATTGTTACTGCCATGGAGGTCGTTTATAAAGAGTGTTTAAAAGGTGGAACATTCAAAACCATGCTTAACAATATGGCATTTGGGGTGATGATGGAAACCAGTGGATCTACCTCCACCTTGCTCGGAGCCTTGCTTTTAGGCATGAGTGACGGCACTTCGGAGTGCAACACTCTAGATGGAAATGGAGTTAAAGCCATGTTTAGAAGTGGGCTTATGTCTGTGAAGAAAAATACTAAAGCAGCTCTTGGCGATAAAACAATGATGGATGCTTTGATTCCTGCTGTGGAGGCAATTGAAAATGATAATAGTGGCGATATAATCGAAATATTGCACTCTGGTGCTGATGCAGCTCTGAAAGGGGCTGATAAAACTATTATGATGAAAGCAAACTTCGGACGTGCTCGTAATTTTGGCCAGAAGAGCGTAGGTAGTAAAGATAGTGGTGCAGCATCGTGGAGCACCATGTTCACAGCTTTTTATAAGGCTTTAAAATAATTTAAAATTTAATGCACTCTGTGCTTAAAATATAAGGAGGTGATATATGGCAGATATGGATGGTATCTTAGAGAATAAAGATAAAGATTATGGTATTGGAATACCAGTAGCAAAGCAATCGTTTTTTTTAAAAGGCTCCGACAATCTTGATTGGGGTCTTAAAAATCGTTTGTCGCATATTTTCAATGAGAAAAGTGGACGAACAGTGATGCTTGCTTTTGATCATGGTTATATTATGGGTCCTACCTCAGGTCTTGAGCGTTTAGACTTGAATATTGTTCCGCTTATTGAGTATGCCGACTCGATCATGTGTAGTCGCGGTTCTCTACGTAGTGTGGTGCCTGCTGCAATAGGCAAAGGTGTCTGCCTACGTTTTTCAGCAGGAACATCGGTTCTTACCGAGTTGAACAACGAATGTGTGCTCGATATTGCCGACGCAATTCGCCTTAATGCCTCTGCAATGGCTGTTATGGTGTCGATTGGTGGCACATACGAGGCTGTTACGGTTGCAAATTTGGTTAAAACTGCCGACATGGGCTACAAATATGGAATACCTACAATGGGTGTAACGGCTGTGGGTAAAGATATGGCGCGTGATTCGCGTTATTTTGCAACTGCTTCTCGTATATGTGCTGAGAATGGTGCAAATATAGTTAAGACCTACTATTGCGATGGTTTTGCAAAGGTGGCAAACTCTTGTCAAGTGCCTATTGTAATTGCAGGTGGAAAAAAACTTCCTGAGTTAGAGGCTTTAGAACTTTGTTATAACGCTATTAATGATGGTGCTGCTGGTGTTGATATGGGGCGTAATGTGTTCCAGTCGGTGGCTCCAAAAGCTATGTTGCTTGCTGTACGTGGAGTGGTTCATGATGGGCTAACACCTAAAGCGGCTTTTGAAATGTTTAATGATTTAAAAAAATAAATTGATGATTAGGAGAGCTTTATCCAAAATTTTTATGGCTTTCACTGTACTTTCTTTATGGAGTACAGCCGTTTTTGCTCAGTCGTGGAGTAGCGATGTTCTAATAGCAAAAAAAGGCGTAAAGCAATCAACAATGCCAGATTCCACTGCTCAACTACGGAATGAAAAGGTGTCGGTTTTTATGAAAACCTTGAATGAAAAATATGGTGCTCAGACATCTGTTTTTCTTCGTAAAGCAGGTGAGTCATCTTATAATTGGCTTAGCAGCTGTGATTCCAAGATAGAGAAATTGGCTTTAGAAAATGTTGTTAAAGATTTTAAAAATCCAACTTATTTTCAAAAGTTAATAAACGATGTGAAAGGAACCGAGCAGGAAAAGGTGGCTGCCTACCTTAACCTTTTTTCAAGAGCATTGATAATAGTTAATCTTGAGGAGAAACTAATATGGATCGACCCCTCAAATGTTCGTAAGTCGTTCGACAACTTTAAAAACACAAAAGGCTATGACGCAACCACATATGGTGCCAAACTTGCGGAGTTAGAATCTGCATGCAAAATAGGTTACGATGGTATCTACACCGAAAATGTTGCAGCAATAGATAACGCTAAGAAAATATTGGCACTTTCTTCTGAGGTGTTGATGTCGAATCCTGCCCTTGACTTTGATAAGATAATAGTTGGAAAATATAAATTGGGAAGTGCAAGAGCGCGAATGGTGATGTCGCCATCGCTTGGAACACAAAACAACAACTGGTCGAATCAAATGACAGCAGCTCGTCGTGGTTTCGATGCTGAGATTGCGGAGATGTCGAATCTTCGTGGAGATAAAACTTTCAGAACAATCTACAAGCCTCGCGATAAGGTGGCACTAACTGATTTCCAGCTCCATTGGGATGCCGATAAAATGATATTCACCTCAATAAATGAGATGGGTCTTTGGAGCGTGTTTGAAGTAAAGACAGATGGTAGTGGATTGCGTGAGGTGATAAAAGTTGATGATCCCGATTTGGAATTTATAGATGGCGCCTATCTTCCAGATGGTCGTTTTATTGCAATATCAAATATTGGTTATCAAGGAGTGCCATGTGTAAATGGTAGCGATCCAGTTGGTAACCTCACAATCTATGATCCTAAAACTCATAAATTGCGTCGTACCACATTCGACCAAGATGCTAACTGGCATCCTGTGGTGATGAATAATGGCCGACTAATGTATGTGCGTTGGGAATATACCGATCTGACTCACTATTTCTCACGTATAGTGATGCACGCCAACCCCGACGGCACAGAGGTGAAAGCTCTCTATGGCAGTGGTTGTTTCTTTCCTAACTCAACTTTCGATGTTAAGCCTATTCCAGGCAATGATAGCAAATTTGTGGCTGTAATTTCAGGTCACCACGGAGTGGCTCGTTCAGGACGTATGATGCTTTTCGATCCTGCTAAAGGACGTACTAGCATTGATGGTATGGTTCAAGAATTTCCTTTTAGCAAACGTCCGATAATTCCTATTATAAAAGACGAGCTTGTAAATGATGTATGGCCTCAATTTATCAAGCCTTATCCTATCAATGAAAAGTATTATCTTGTATCTGCAAAACTATCACCAACTTCTCTATGGGGTATTTATCTTGTTGATATTTACGACAACATGACTCTAGTTGCCGAGCAAGAAGAATATGGATTTATATCTCCAACCGTAGTTGAAAAACGTCCAACACCTCCTATAATCCCTGATAAGGTTGATCTTACTAAAAAAGATGGAACGGTGTTTATTCAAGACATATATCAAGGTGAAGGTTTGCCAGATGTTCCGCGTGGCACAGTCAAAAAACTAAGAATATTTGCTTATGAGTATGCTTATATTCGTTCTCCTTCAGATCACGTTGCACAAGGTATTCAGAGTGGTTGGGATATTAAACGTTTGATTGGAGAGGTGGATGTTGAACCAGATGGCTCAGCAATGTTTAAGGTGCCTGCAAACACCCCTATCTCATTGCAACCTTTAGATAGCGAGGGGCGTGCAATTCAATGGATGCGTAGTTGGATCA
>JAVVZN010000013.1:8802-14097 GCA_036650555.1 Rikenellaceae bacterium | reverse complement strand
TTAGAAAACATAAAAACAGAATGTCATTATATGCACTGGATTACTAGAACATCAAATCATCAACATTATTCTCTTTACGTCCTTTACTATCACGTCTAGCCTCTTTTTCTGCCTGCTTAGTTAAATATGGAGATGTAGCAGTGACTCCTGTATATATCGTAAAATTGTAAGAATTATAAGAGCTGTCTATTTGTTTAGCAGCAGTTGCTGTTTTCCGTGTGACAGTAGATTTCCCTATTCTTTTCATCTCTAATGTAAAAGAGTATTTATCATAGTTAAATTGTGTCTTTACTATATCTCCTGAACTTGTTTCAAGGACATCCGTCCCATTATCATTTACAAATGTTAGTATATCATGATATGTGTCGTCTTTGTAAAAAACAACAGATATATATGCTACATCATTGTCTCCTCTCTGAATTGTAACAGAGTAGTCGTTTGGATGTGGTTGTATGTCGGCAGCCTGTCCGTTCATAGCTTGCATTGCAGATAAAAATGAGTTTGCTCCATTTACGTAGGTTAGAACCCATCTATTATATTGTTCGCTATATTTGAATTTCTTTGATTTCAATTCCTCCTCTGTCATATTTAACATCTTACCATAAGGGAAGGTATTATTTTCAGCAGAAGCTGATTGGTTGAGTTTACTCTTTTCATTATCACCTGTGCCACTCGTAGTGTTTTGAGCATTAGCAACGCAATAAAAGCCGATAAGCATAAGAAATAGTAGTAATTTTTTCATATCTATATGATTTTGATAGTTGCACAAAGGTACAAAATTTATATAAATTAACAATAAAAAAGCGAGATATAAAACCTCGCTGTGTGTGTAATCAAACTCTATTCATGGTCGATTTTCATGCTATTAATCACAAATTGTGATATCCAATCTAAGGTTTCAAATTGGAATCTTAATGAACCGAAACGAAATCTTGCCCTATTTGATGAAGTGCATGAATGATTTTTTCTCGTTGCTGTGGTCGTGGGGTTTTTATTCCAGAGGCGTAATGGCTTAATTGTTTCATGTTTATGCCTGCAACTTTACTCAATGATGACAAAGAAACAATGCCTTTGTAATGCTTTAACAATGCTTGAGTGTTGAGTTTAAAGGTTAGTATGTATTCGGAGCTAAACTCTTCAGGTATTTGCTCGTTATCGTCAGCTATGCCTTTTAAGTGCAAAGCAACGGCATCGTTAAACAACTCTTTAACACCACTTAGGGTGCTATGTGTTGCGACACAACCTGGAAGAAGATCACAATATGCACCGTAATTATCTAGGTAGGTAACTATTACTTCTATTTCTCTTTTCATATTATTATATATTAATAGCATGGCGACTACAACCACCCTGCCTGTTTAAAAATACTATTCAACAAAAACTGCTCCAGTGTGTCGCTGGTTTTACCATTTATAGTAACTCGACCTTTTTTCGTTGGATGTTTGAATTGTCGGTGACTACCTTTCTGTGATACAATCATCCAGCCATCTTTCTTAAGCATTTTTAATATCTCACTTACTTTGTATCTCTTCATTATTGTAGATAATTAACGCTATAAAGGTAGATAATATTCTACTGTTGTGCAAGTATTATTGTAAAAACAGAGAGATGCAAAACCTCGCTATACTTGAAATTAACATTTATTCATGGTAGATCTTATACCCAATCGCTCTACGTGGTGAATCTAGCTTAGGGGTTTTTACAGAGAGTTCACCTATGGCATTATAAATATTGTCTATATCTCGGCGGAGGTCTTCGCTAAGGTCGTTTATAGCAGACATATTTTCTTCATCGTTGCGCTCCAAGAGTTGCAGTTTGGTGCGCAGCTCTGCAAGTTCTGCTGAAAGAGGAGCAATGGATGTCAGGTATTTTCGCATCTCTACAAAGGCACGCATAATAGAAATATTAACATTTATTGCTACATCACTATTGAGCAGTCCGGATAACATTGCTAATCCTTGTTCTGTGAATACATATGGTAGTTTTCTAGTTCCTCCCCAACTTGAAGTCACAAATTGTGACTTCAAGTTGATAAACTCATCTGTTGTGAGTTGAAACATAAAATCGGAAGGAAAACGCTTTATATTGCGCTTTACAGTTTGGTTAAGCACTTTTGTTTCAACTTGGTATAGTTCAGCCAAATCTTTGTCTAACATAATACGGTGACCTCGCACCTCGTATATCTTACTTTGTATTACTTCCAGTTCTCCCATTGATTAACGATGTATGATTACACCGCAAATATACAAAAAACAACATATAACTAGCGAAACTATTTGTAATTAACATCAAAGTTAAGCGTATAGCCATAAGAGGAAGATAGATCTGGAGCAACGAAAGGCGATATCTCAAATTTATTAATATTACGTAGCCAATAATAATCTTTTATGCTATCGATTGTAACTTGACGATAGATAGAGTTTGCCAATGCGCGAGCGTTGTCAGAAAGAAGCATTATTTCGGCTTGGTCTAGAGAAGATAGAGATGCAATTGGGCAAGCAACAGTAGCTGCTACTGAAAGGCTTTTATTGGTGCTGCCGATCTTATCGAGAAATAGACTTTCACCACCGTAATCAATGAATAGATAGTACCCGCTAAAAGATGCTATTCTTGCTGTTACGCTTGTTTGGTCTATTCCGAATACATAATGATTGACAGAAGGGAGAGCGTGTGAGTGGTCGATGTTCTCGCAGCTTTGTAATAGGTCTGTATATCCGGGCATAGATGATGAAGATGTGTTGAATATGTCGGCAACTGCATTTTTAGGTACGAATCGGGCAAAATATAGAAATAGGTCTTTGAGTTCTAACATAACGATGATACCTCCTCTACTGTTAAATTAGTTTTATCGGCAATTTCTACAACAGACATTCCTTGAGCATGAAGTTTACGTACACTCTCAAAAAGTTCATTTAGTAGAAATGTAAAATAGTGCAATATAGAGCACTTTTCTAATTCCGCGGGGCTACCATAACCACGCTTGCAAAGAGAATACATTTGATCGAGGTTTGTTGCCACTTTCATTGTTGATCGCGATTTACATGATTTGGAGAATAGTAGTCGAAAACGAGTGCGAGTGAAAAGATATTTGCAATATGCTTGAAAATTTATGAGTACAGCTTCAACTGTTGATGTTTCTAGATCGTGTGCCCAATTTTCGGATTTACAGTAAAGTCGAGAGACAATATCGTATGTGGCATCGTGATTTTGGGATATGGTTTCGCTTAGATCTAGGCATGAGAGAAAAGTGCCGGCATTGATGGTGTCGGGGGTCCACCCGGCAACATCACCTATATAAGGTATGAGGTTGTGCGCAAAACAGAGATCTAACTCCAGTGATGGTTGTAGTCTTTGAGCATAAGTAATCTCTGGTGTTGGTGTGAGAAGAGAGGCATCGTATTTCTCAAGTAGTGTACGAGGGGCAGAGCTCATGCCGCCCAGAGCGGCGCCAGAGTTGTAGCGAGAGAAGAAATTCACCCTATCAACGATAGAAATTATTGAGGATAGCAGATCTACACTACTTTTTTTAGACACGTTTAAAGTGTTGATGCCGCATATGTCGAGAATCCAAAGGCAACGACAATCGTCTAGAGATATATTACCACTGTTAAAATTGTTTATTTGTCGCACTAACGAGATGAATTGAGCAGATGTTAATTCGTCCCATACTGTTGGCACTTGATACAGAGTGGAGTTGAAATTAAACGTTACCATATTGATATGATTTTATCGGTTGGGCGTGTATAATTAATAGTAGCAGTATTAGTGCTTTTCTTATAGTCAATACTATCTCTCACTATTTGAACGAGTTGATCGGCATCTGCGCGCAAGGAACGCGCTAGAGTAGATAAACGATCATCTGCACCTCTGGAGGATGTCTCCACGCGATTATTGCGGATTGTGCATGGTAGTTGTGAGTAATCTAAGCGCGCGATAGCTAGGGCAATGGTATAGAACACACAGGCTCGTTTGATATTACTTTGCTGTATTGATTCAAGTGTTAAGTAATCGATCGAAAATAGTTGATTTGCAATTACTTCTGATTGAATAGCTATTGTTAGATAGAAGAAGTAATAAGCTGATCCTATTGGATAATAAGTGCTGAACTCTTGCACGCTATTAACTAACAATGCAGACAAGCGCTTGCTTATTGGAGTGTTTGCCCATTCAGGGCAACTAATTTCTGCGGTGGAAAATAACTCATCCAGCGACGATTGAAAATTATCGAGATAGTCGCTTTGCATCTGCTCTAGCTCATATCGATATAGCTCCGTGCCTTGCTGACGGCGGCGTAGTGCTTCGTGCTTTGAATAGTTGAACATGAGCAGGTTTGCCACGCACTCTTTAACCAAAGATGAGTGTGTGATAAGTAGAGCATCGAACACCGTTTGTGTTAGTGTACTACGCACATAACGCAATGCTTGAGTGAAGGGTGGCGTTAGTGTTGATAGATCAACAGAAGCATCTAAACCCTGCACATACTTGCGAATGTCAGCAGCGTTAGCATATAAAGTTTTAATATCCATTTGTCATTCTATTTGATGGTGATACATCTTGTTGCTTTTCTACGACTGACCTATACAATCCAACGCGTGTGCCTGTGGCATATAATTCTGGAAAATTAACACTAAGTGCCATGTTGTAGGCATCGGTGCATATCTTTTCTTCGGTGGTAAGTGATGATAGATATATCATGTAGTTGTAATAGGCATCGCTACCGCTTTTACTTATAACACCGTCTTTGGAGATATTGGTGATTGAGGGGTCTATGCCAACAGATGAGGCAACAACCTCATCGGATCTGCGATCGACCGTTATGAGTGAATTGATATACTCTTGATATTTTAGATCTATTGGCAAAATTTTCCATTCAATAGAATTGCCATCGCCGTCACGGAAACTAAATGATGAGAATGCCTTGCCTTGCCCGGCAGGACCAGAAAGATAATCGGATAGTTTTCGTATTTCTGCTGTGACTATCTCGTTTACATATTGTTCTGAAAAGGTATTGCCAATATCTATTCCCATGTATTCAATCATTGGTTCACCCTTTAACGAGCGTGATAGATTTTCGTCGCACACCTGTTGTATTTTACGGCGGCGGTTTTCCACCCATTCGGCAGGAATGATGATGTGTAGGCGAGCAGCCAAAGCGTTAGAAAGAAATGAGTTGATATACTTAGCATTATCATTAGAGAGCAGCAGCCAACCTTTGCTCCCTTCGTAGGAACGATTCATACCGTACATGCCTGATGGATCAATGTTGGCATGGTGAGAGATGGCTGCATGACGATA
>JAVVZN010000013.1:0-8792 GCA_036650555.1 Rikenellaceae bacterium | reverse complement strand
TGATTGATCTCTGAGATATGTAGTAGTGGGTATATCTTATAGCCTCCACGCCCCGAACGCCAGTTGCCAACAGCCACACGGTTGAAGTCGGCATAGTCGTAATCGCCAATTGATGGACCATTATCAAATGTTGTGGCAAGACGTGCTTTGCTATTCGTAACTAACTCCATAGCTGCTACTGGTAGGGCTCCATATTGTCTGCCGCGTGAGAACCTCCACTTACAAAAATAGTCGCCATGATAATAGTATGATGTGATAATACTAAGCATAAGATCTTCAGCATCGTCTGAGAACCCACCAGTAAGCCATGAGTTTAACCATTTACGCACATTAGCATTTTCTTCCCATTTGCGCACAGGCTTACCATCACTGTAGTCCAAATGGTAGGTGCCGAGTCCGTCGCCCATTAGCAGCTTTACCTGCTTATCTATAACCGATGGCATTAACCGATGTTTTTTAAGATTGAGTTCTATCTCGTCTGGGAGAGAATTGAGATTACCGCGGGGTAATACACGTAAGCCATCAATACCAAGAAGTGTGGTAGCTACATCGTTGTCTGCCCTACTAGTGTTAGACATTAGTTCACTGATAGAACCATCGCCTATTTGATAGCTCAATACCTGACAGCCATCGTCGTAAATTCCTAATTTATTCATAACCATTCAACATTTCGCAGTTTATAGCCATCGTGCGGAAATGCTATAAACCTAATTAATATTCGATAACAGGTTCGTGGATTACCATCGCCATCTGTAAATAGAAAGTAATTGTCGCTATCAATATCGAAAGCATCTTGAGGTAGCTGCTTACGAACCTTACACCCTTTAATCGTTCTCAATCTCACCTCGCTGCGTTTAGTTCGAGAATAGGCAAAGAACACTAAGGTGAAATTACCATCAGGGAGCTTACTGATCTCCGAGGCAAGGGTGAGTGCTTTTATTCCTTCCATATGCCAAAATTATAGATTTTTTCACCTTCCGAAAGGACAAAGAAGCGAGGGTGGTGTCATATTTCCATAGCAGAAAAAAAGTGCACACACATCTCTCCACTTAGCATTCGTCGGATAATTCTTCCTTATTTCTTTAGTTAAAACATCTAATTTTTAATTTATAATCATATAAATCAGACTATTACATATTAAAATAATATCAAAACATACACTTATTATCTATTTCTCTGTAATTATTAGCTTTAAATTGAAGGGATATCTGCTGAAGAAGAGTATTCTGCCGGCAATTTCATGTAGAAATGACCATAGAGCATATACATCAGAGAGGTTGCAAGCTGCGTGGTTAGCTTGGCCTGTAAGTGCAATGGCACTTTTATTTCACTAGTTTTGTCAAGTTCTATTTTGTTGTCAGTGCGCTTGAGTGGAGAACAAAATATAGAACTTATTAGGTCTGCACATTCGTTTTCGTCAATGCGAATACGCATTAAAGACGCAAATTTTTCGGAGAAGAGCATCATTAGGAGTTTGTAGTGTTCATAATAATATATGGTGCGTTGCTTCTCGTTCATCAAGCGAACTCGAAAACCGTAGCTTTCCAGCTCTTTTCTAAGCATATTAGCATCTGTATCAATCTGCTTGAGCAGTTGTCGGCGTTTGTTTCCAGCCCTGTCGTAATATAATATTATTGGATATCGCTTATTATATGTGTCGCCAAAAAACTCGTTGAATTGTCGCGCCAAATCGCTTTGATCGTATGGATGATAAACGGTGAAACTCTTTAAAACACGAAAAGTATTGTCAGATAGGTGTTCTTGTGCTACAGAAAGACTAGAAAAGTGTCCCGGATCATAACCTAGTATTAAAGAGCTATCTGGAGTGAAATATTTTAAATAAAACGCTGATAATTTGAAGTTATCGTTTAGGTTAAAACGAAGAATTGTATTGTAATTATACGAGTCATCGAAGCAATGTAGCTCTTTTTTGAAGTTACCGAAGAACATATTAGAAGTTTTGACTAATACTATATTGCATATTGATGATAAAAATTCATCTGATGATAAACTTTCATGTTGCGTTTTAAAAAATTTAGCACCTAGTATATCCTTATTGACGAACGCGGATGCTTTCAAAAAACAAGTGGAGTTAGCTCGCATCTCTCGCAATCGAGGACGCCAACAACTTATTATTCGTTGATGTTTGGTGATTTCTTGACGTATCGCATCAATAATGAGAGGGTTTTTCTCTGTGGAAAGTTGTTGGTTTAGGTGATTTAAGCTTGCTGATGATTTATCGACATGAAGAGCTATTGTAACAATATCAGATAATACATCGTTATCTGACAAATGTTCAAATTCGTCATACCAATTATCTTCGCCAAGGTCTAGGCGAGCAGCATCAGTCACACCTGTTATGCCTTGATAGTATGGTGATGAACGAACTGCACCATAGCCACCGCGAAGTGCAGGAAAAATTCGTGATTTTAGTTTTTCGCCTTTTTGATGTTTCATTTCCTCAATTATAGCGTGGACCGCGTTTCGTCCTGCCACACTTTCTGGCTGATCCGATGCTACTAGTTGAAAATTATGCCCATTTCTTAACACAATAGAGTGTGCAGGGTAAGCAATGGGGTAACGAGGGCGAAGAAAATGTGATGGAAGCTTTGCAGTACCTATGACATAATCCACACCATATTCAAGGAGAGGTTTCCCGGAAGACGTTTGGGCCTCGAAGGCTGCTCTTATGTTTGGAATTATATTACTTAATAGAGAAACATAAGTTTTGTGTATAAGAAACGAGAGTTCACACGGCATATCGTCAGCAACTCTTATCATTCTAGGAATAATAATGCCCTCTGTTTTGCCAGTACCGCGAGCCACACGAGCGATAAGCACATTAGTGTCGCATGCTGTTGCTCGCAACTGCAATTTATTCATGTATTTATCTTCAGCTGCTTGAGATAGCCGCATTAATTCTTGTTCTGTCATTATTTAACTATTTCAATTTCGGCATCTTCTATTAGTGTAGCACGTTGAACTTTGTCAATATCAAGACTATTTATTAGATTAAGGTAGTAACCATCGTTCGATTTTTTCGCGATTTCTTTTTTGTTTTTAGTGATGAAACCTAAATGTTCAGGGTTTAGTTCAGGCGAAAGAAGATATACTACGCCTAAAGAGCTATTATTTTCTTGTTGCCCAGCTTCAAGTCTACATTCCAATGCCTTTGAAAAACACTTTTCAGCAACTGATAACTTTTTAGCAGCAACAGCAACTTTGGCAAGATCTTCAAATTTATCAGCCGCATCGCGTAACCATACCGATTTCTGAACATTAGCATCAATATTAAAGTAATCTAATGCACTATAAATACGGCTTTTAGCAGTAGTTATATCTATTATAATATTTTGCGATGCCTTTACTCTTATTTTTAACAGGCGTGCAGCTCTAGATATGTTGCGTTCTTTATCGTAAAGTTCGACAGACCATTGGAGTTGCATTATTAGCTGTTGGATGTCGGGTGGAATAGACGGTGAGGATCCTGATGTTATGAAATTATCAATAATATCCGGGTGAAATTGAGATACTTTTTCGAGCAAAGTCATACGCCAAAGAGATCATTTATAATATTGTCAAGTTTGCGGTTTTCAAGAAGTTCAGCCAATAGTTTAGCTGCTTCAACATCACCTTGAATGGCTGATTTTTGGAGAGAAGAAACAATATCGTCACAAGCAGCATCCCTACCTTGAAAAAATGCCTCGCAATATGAGGCATCTTCTTGAAGCATAGATAATAAAGCTGAATAATCACTATATGTTGTGGTTAAACTTTTAGCTATTTTAGCTTTAGAAAAACCTTTGTAGGCGAGATCATATATAACATCTTTACTTATTTCCATTTATAGTAGCGTTTATTACGGTATTAAATACTCCATCAAGTGAACGATATTTTTCTAATAAGATAGTGTCTTTTGTAACGACATTATCGGGTATGCCTTTTTGTGAAATACGTCCACGGTATCGACGAATATTGTTTTTACAGCAATAATGACGACGATAAAATTCATCTCTATCAATTATCCAAAGTTTTGAAAGTTCTTCAAATTGCCGCGTATGAATGACAACAGGATGAAGACCTTTGAATTTTTGATTTCGGCAGAAAAAATCAAGTTCGCGAAAACATTGCAGATTACGAATACGCAACTCCACAAGTGACCTTATTGCATCAATATTTGGGCTATCGTCTAGTGTTGCATCAATAACCTTCATTTTTCGGTAGGTATAGATTCTATCGTTGTAAAGAACATGACATAGCTGTACGTTGGGATCTGTTACTTCTTCCCATTTGATTGCAAGGTACTCTTCCTCTTTGGTAAGATATTTTTTTTTGGAACATCTTTAATAATTGGAGGAGTTGTAGTTATTACATTAGTGTCACACGCTAATTTACTGGCATTATATGCTATCCTATTATCTTTTATTTCCATGGTGCTGACAAAAGATAGCAACTCCCAAATAACTTCAAATTGCAGGTTAAAGAGGCGTGATTTGCGAGCTAGTACCCTACTTCGACCGTTTACCTTCTCTAGTAAATAAACATCGGCTTGGAGAGATGCTGCGTCTAACAGCATCTCTGTTGTGTGTTTTCTTTCAATGAACTCCATGCTATCGTTGTACTCGAGATCCAAGGACCTCAACAAGTGTGGAAGTGTCGAGAATTCGAAAATCAATGCGAGATCCGGCAGTAGCACTCCACTGCGTACCACCTGCAAGAACAAACGCGGACGATTCAGCGATAATTTGAGCATTAGCATTACCTCCAGTACCATAAAAATGAACTATTCTGCCGATATCAGAGGCTGTGACACCAGTAACACTAGTGATGGCAACAGTACCTCCTATATTATATCGGCTGTTAGTTGATATTGCCACGACAGCTGATGTAACTTCCAACGGAGCCTGCTCACTTAAAGAACCAACATAAACATAAGGTTGAGCAAATGAGTTATTTTCAAATTTCAATTCAACGGCTGATTTCTCGGCATTATTGCTTCGAGTTACTGTCTTGAGAAACATGGGACGTTTGTCTGAACCGTGAATTCGATGTTTATCATCATCAATATTTTGAGTAATAATGATAAATTTACCACCTGCATGATTTTCTATAAAATTGAGTATTTGTGCCGAATTTCCACCTACAACAAGACCTAGGGTATTTGTGGCAGTAGTGTTTATATCACCCTTTTCCATGGTCGTATCATCCGTAGGATTAATGTGCGCCTCGATATAGTGCCAATGTTCTCCAGCTTTGAGAGGGACGTCTCCAATTTCTCTATCAACATTCGCAATAGGAAAATTTTTGGTGCGATCAATCTGATCTGCCGAAACGAGCCATACTCGGCAAGCTATCTGTTTTCCTGCACTCTCTCTGTCGTTTACATCATCAATATTTCCAATAAGTCCCATAGATAGGATAGCTGCACAACTAATGCCTTCCGCCACTTGCGTGTCAAAAGCGATTAATATGATGGCTACCACTATGGCAGCCATCAACAATAGTGTTTTATTTTTAATCATTATAATGGTAAATTAGGTTGTAATGTTTTGTTAATGGTTCTTACGCCATTAACGCGGCGTTCTAACTCCAAAAAGGAAGTTGCATCAGAATTTAATGTGACCATAATGTAATCACCATCTAATACCGGCAAATAGTCTGCAGTAATTCCGTTGAATTTACCGGCTTTAGTGATTTTCTGAGGGTTTAAATTAGCTGCTTGAATGCAATATACCATACCTTTTGCTGCACCTACTATATCAGTAAGGACTTTGACAGCAGTATTTGCACTTGTTTTGAAAAAGAAACGACGATTTTCAGCAGTGGCAGTAGTGGCATCAATTTCAATTGAGGTTGAAGGTAGATTAAAGAAGATGTCTTGTCCTTCCATATCATTATTTTTAAGATCGACGACTGTTGTGAACTGTTTGCCGGCATAAGTGGCACTCATGCCCTCTTTCCAGAAGCTCATTGCAACAACACCTTCTAAATCGCTGTGAAAACGCATATTAAACATTTCTCCAGGGAGGTTCTCAAGACATTGGATGTTTCCTTTTCTCTGTAAAAGAATTAAAGGATAATTAAACAGGTATGGTATCCAGTTAATCGTAATATTTGTATCCAAAAGCGTGGAAGTACTTGCTGTAAAATCTACATTGGTGCCATAAGTATCGCGGAGATGTTCGGAAAATGCTTTTCGGTGATTAGAGTTTAAGAAAAACTCATATTCGGAAATATCATCAACACGTTCTGACGCTTTTTTATAGACAGAATTTATAAGATCATACATCAAAGCGCCATTAACAACACCACCAACCAAATAATCACCATCGATAGGTAATACCTTATTTTCATGGTAGTAACGAATAAGGGTGTATAGTACGCCATTACCTGCATTCATTTCATGTCCGGGTTTGTCTTTCTCAGGCTTAACGTAACAGCCCCATATTTTACGCAAGGCTTGCTCTTTTGCTAGCTGTTGAGAGATATATACAATACACCATTCTATGAACGACCATTTGATGGGCGACGAGCCTTCTTTATTGAGGTATCCCAAATATATTCTCTCAAGTTCTTTATACGAATCGAATTCTGCCTTGAACATAGCATCATCAACGTAACCAAACTCAGGGGCAAATTTAACATCACCTTTAAATACCCTTCCTTTTTGGTAACCTTGAGAAAAAGCTCCAAAATAAGCATTTGTCATCAACTCCTTGTCCTGTACATTGTAACGGCGTGGAAAAAACTCATAAACATTTTTCACTTGCGATAGATGAGCAATAAGAGCATCTTGACGCATTACTATATATTGATTCCAAATATTTCCACTCTCTGGAGTATTCACAGATATATCAATATTGGATATAGCAGGATTTTGGAAAAGTGCATCAATACGTGCGCTTACGGATGCAGCATAAGATGATAATTCAGTGAAGAAAGTTGTCGATACACTTTGCTCATCAACTCCGGCTATGGGATTTTTTGTAGCTAGTGAAGGATCTATCGTAATTTTATTCCATCTTTTAGTAGTTGAAAAAAGATCATTTTCTATTCCAAAAGCATAATCTGCCGTGTGTGAAAGAGCCCCAATACTAGGACGTGCTGTTGAAATTGGTACATCTACTTCAGGTTTACTTTGCAGCTCAGACACACGAGATACCAAAGAACTTATTGCAGCAATAACCGACGATTGATCGTTGTTTTTCGGAGCTACAACACCGTCAATACCATTTAAAAGTGTTGAAATCTGATTGTTAAATTCATTTAATTGAGTGTTTTTGCACTCATCATTTTGAATAATAGCATCTTCCATTGACACACCATAAGTTTCACGAAACGAAGAATCAACTACCGACCACTCTTCACTGGTTAAGTTACCACCTTTGGCCTTATCAACCAAATTCAATTGGTTGAGTATTTTTAAAATTTTTTCTTTCATATTTATATAAAGTTTAATATTTTTTTGTGAAGTGTTGATTTTTTTGCTAGCGACACGACCTCGTTGATTACAGCCTCTTTGCTATCAGCAATGGCGTCTATAAGACCTACTGCAAGAGCTTCAGTAGCCAAGTATACTTGACCACGAAACACCTCATGATCTTCGGGTAATTTTGATAATTTTTTGCGAAATCTGACATCCTTTTCAAATTGTTTCTGAAATGGATCAATCAACCGTGCGATATATTCTCCTGTTTTCCCATCAATAGCATCCTCTGTGAGCTTATTTTTCAAATCGCTTTTCGTTGCTTTTATTGTGATAAATTGTACTCCTGCTTTATCAAAATATTTTCTATCATCATACAAAACAGTCATGGTCCCTATTGATCCGATATAATCATAACTAGTAGATGCCACTATTCTATTGCATTGAGATGCAAGATAATACCCAGCACTGCAACAGTTTCTTTCGATGAGGCAATATGTGGTTTTTGAAAGAGAGCGAATTAATGAGGCTATGCGTTCATTATAATATGCTTCGCCTCCAAAGCTATTAATATGAAAAAAATGAAGTGATATGTTGGAGTTGTTTTCGGCCTCCTTAATTGAGGTTTCTAACGTTGAAAGGGAATTGGTGTACTCTGACTCGTAACCGATAAAACCGTTTATACGATAGTATGCCACGCCATTGTCAATTAAAGCCGGTGTAAAATCACTAGTAACATCTGAACTATCGGTATTTTGTAGCGCTGCAATATCTTCAGAAAAATATAGGCGTAAATTTATCATCTTGTATGTTTTTGACAAATTTACGCCTATTCAAAGCAGAATAAAGGACACTTAGATGAAAAGAGATGTTGTTGAATCTCGAAAAAAATTGATAATCACCCCATTCTTTTCATTCAAAACTTTGCACCGAAGTGGGTTGTCGGTAGAACCCCAAACAAATATAGAATCATCGTCATCCGTAAAAGTAATAATGGCAAATTTTAGTTGATTTAAAAAAGAAGTTTCCACCGTTAAAACAGCTATATTACAACGTTGCTGGTATATTGCACCGTGTTCCGTTATGCTTACCTCTTCGGCATAATAGACCTCATCGTTTGAGGTGATTGTATAGCTTTTATTTTTAACTATGTCGTAAATTGTTAAAATGTTAGAAAATGACACCATAGCGTAATAATTTTCGTATATAAAAAGTGATGTTTAGTTACAATGATTTTTTAGTAATTATCAATACAGTTTCTAATTTGATTTTCCATTAAGTAGCATTTATCTAAGTATCGGCGAACCTTTTTTGATAATATGTCAGCCTGAAAGCGATAATACCTCTTGCCAAGAGTATCATCTGA
>JAVVZN010000012.1:0-15235 GCA_036650555.1 Rikenellaceae bacterium | reverse complement strand
AAATGCTGGTAACAAATTAAAACAGCTTCTTAACATCACATAGTTGATAATTACATTATAAGAAACTGTTTAATCTTTATTTAGACAGTTTCTTGTTGTTTAAAACAAATCATAATATGACAAATGAATTTGAAAAATATGCGTTGCATAATTGTGGGATAAGCAGCTTGAAATTGCATAATTTCAGTAATATTTCAGCCTCTTATATAAATCCTACAATCATTGAAGAACGCCAATTAAATGTGGCACAGATGGATGTGTTCTCTCGTTTGATGATGGATAGAATAATCTTTTTGGGTTGTCCTATTTACGATGATGCTGCAAATATCATTCAAGCTCAGCTTCTGTTTTTAGAGGCAAATGATCAAGAACGTGATGTGCAAATATATATCAATTCGCCAGGTGGATCTGTCACTGCTGGTCTTGGAATATACGACACCATGCAACTGGTAACACCCGATGTATCAACTATATGCACTGGGCTAGCAGCTTCAATGGCAGCTGTTCTGCTTACTGCTGGTGCAAAAGGTAAGCGTTCTGCATTAAAACATTCGCGTGTGATGATACACCAACCATTAGGTGGAGCCGAAGGTCAGGCATCTGATATTGAAATTACAGCACGAGAAATAATCAAAACAAAAAAGGAGTTATACGAAATAATCTCACTTCATAGCGGTGTGTCGGTTAAGAAGATCGCTGCTGATTCAGATCGCGATTTTTGGATGAGTTCAGAGGCGGCTGTAAAATATGGTTTGATTGATAATGTGCTTTTAAAGCGAAATAGATAATTATGGCAAAGAAGTCAAATAAAGAGGTAGATACCCTGCAATGTTCATTTTGCGGAGATATGATTGATCCCAAAAAAATATTTTTTTCAGGCAGCGACAACTCTCTTATCTGTGGTGAGTGTATTGAGCGAGGTCATTTATTTGTGCTCGATCAAGTTGCTTCAACAAAATCTGGCAAGTTAAAGTTAGACAAAGCCAAGCTACCTACTCCATCGCGCATGAAATCTTTGCTCGATGAATATGTTGTTGGGCAAGATGCTGCAAAAGAATACCTATCTGTTGCAGTCTATAACCACTACAAACGTATCATACATTTCGACGACAAAACAAAAAAAGATGATGATGTTGAGTTAGAAAAGTCGAATATCATGCTTGTTGGCGAAACTGGAACAGGAAAAACATTGCTAGCGCGTACTATTGCGCGCATGTTGCATGTTCCGTTTGCTATTGCCGATGCCACTGCATTAACTCAGGCTGGATATGTTGGTGAAGATGTTGAAAACATTCTTACTCGTTTGTTGCAAGCTGCCGACTACGATGTGGCTCTTGCCGAGAGAGGTATCATATTTATTGATGAAATAGATAAAATAGCACGTAAAGGTGATAACCCATCAATCACACGTGATGTTTCGGGTGAGGGAGTTCAGCAAGCACTTCTTAAAATGTTGGAGGGATCGGTTGTTAATGTTCCGCCACAAGGAGGAAGAAAACATCCAGATCAGCCTTTTATTCAAGTAGACACTCGTAATATTCTGTTTATATGCGGTGGTGCTTTTGATGGCGTGACAAAAAACATAGCAGCGCGCCTAAACACAATGGTTGTGGGTTACGGTGTGAATGAAAAACGCGGAAAGATAGATCGCGACAATCTACTTAAATATATAACCCCACCAGATCTTAAATCATTTGGTTTGATACCTGAACTCATAGGTAGACTGCCAGTGCTAACATATTTAGAGCCATTAGGTAAAGAAACATTATTGAAAATCCTTACTGAACCTAAAAACTCTATTGTAAAACAATACACCAAGCTTTTTGAGATGGATGGCGTTGAGCTTACATTTGAAAAAGAGGCTTTAGAGTATATTGTTGATCGTGCTATTGAATTTAGAATAGGAGCTCGTGGGTTACGTTCTATATGTGAGGCTATTATGACCGATCCAATGTTCTGTATTGATACACTTGATAAAAAATTCACAGTAAATGTGAAATTTGCTACTGAGAAGTTTAGTAAAAATAATAAATTAACAGCTGTTGAATAATGAAACGTGAATCTAGGCTTAGAATATTTGTTGTTGTCTTTACAGTTATGTTGGTGTTTTTTGATCAAATCACCAAAATTTTGGTAAAAACATCAATGACTCTAAATGAGGCAATATATGTTTTTGGAGATTGGTTTCAGATCCGATTTATTGAGAATCCAGGTGCTGCATATGGCATGGAATTGGGAGGCGACTATGGAAAATTAACGCTTAGTCTTATTCGTATAGTTGCCGTTGGGTTTCTTATCTACTACATCCACACATTGATAAAGAAAAACTCACCCAAAAAAGTCATCGTAGGATTTTCACTTATTCTCGTAGGTGCTTTTGGAAATATCTTTGATAGCTTATTTTACGGCATGATTTTTTCGGAGTCTACTGTTTTCAGCGTGGCTGAATTTGTGAAATGGGGTAGTGGTTACTCCACATTTTTACATGGAAATGTTGTGGATATGCTCTATTTTCCTATCATAAACACAGTGCTCCCCGATTGGGTTCCAGTGTTGGGAGGAGAGCCATATGTGTTCTTCAGTCCTATATTCAATATTGCTGATTCATACATAACTATCGGCTTTTTGTTTCTTCTTATTTTTTGCAGAAAATACTTTAAGTAGAAACAATAATATAGATTATAATAAAATTGTTATCTTTGTAAAAAAATGATTTAATGGGAAATATAGTTGCAATTGTGGGTCGCCCTAATGTTGGTAAGAGCACGCTTTTCAACCGTTTGGTTGGAATGAAAAAAGCCATCGTAAATGAAGAGGCGGGAACAACACGTGATCGTCACTACGGAAAATCGGAATGGAATGGAAAAGAGTTTTCTGTAATAGATACAGGTGGTTACTCCATTAATTCAGACGATATTTTTGAAGATGACATACGTCGTCAGGTTCTTCTTGCTATTGAAGAGGCTGATGTTATTGTGTTTATGGTTGATGTCACAACTGGGATCACAGATTTAGATATGGCTATGACGCAGATAATGCGTAAGAGTTCAAAAAAAATAGTACTTGCCACAAACAAAGTAGACAACGGTCAGAGAATGTACGATGTGCATGAGTTCTACAAATTGGGTATTGGAGATCCTATTGCTCTTTGTGCTATGAGTGGTAGTGGCACAGGCGAATTGCTTGATGCAATTTCGGAGTGTCTCCCAGAAGGTGTCCCAGCTGAGCAAGACTTGCTCGACTCTGAGCTGCCAAAATTTGTAATTGTTGGTCGTCCAAACGTTGGTAAATCATCGCTTACCAATGCTTTACTTGGAACCGAGCGCAATATTGTCACCTCTATTGCCGGCACAACTCGTGATTCGGTGCACACTCGTTACACCAAATTTGGCATGGACTTCTTCCTTATCGACACTGCTGGTGTTCGTAAAAAAGGTAAAGTAGAAGAGAACTTAGAGTTTTACTCAGTGCTTCGTTCTATTCGTTCTATTGAAACAGCAGACGTATGTATCATCATGCTTGATGCCACTCAAGGTGTTGAGGCTCAAGATATGAACTTGTTTCAGCTTGCTGTTAAAAACAAAAAAGGATGTGTGATAGTGGTAAATAAATGGGATTTGGTTGAGAAAGAAACAAGTACCATGAAAACTTACACTGAAACACTTGCCGAGAAACTCGCTCCTTTCAACGATGTGCCTGTGATTTTCATCTCAGCGCTTACAAAACAGCGTATCATGGATGTCTTACAAGCTGCAATGCAGGTCTACGACAACCGTAACCGAAAAGTTTCAACATCGCAACTAAACGATTATATTCTGCCTTTCATAGAAACCACACCACCACCATCTATAAAAGGAAAATACATACATATAAAATTTGCAACTCAACTTCCAACGCCAACACCTCAATTTGCTTTTTTTGTGAATCTTCCTCAGTATGTTAAAGATTCATATCGTAGATTTTTGGAGAATAAGATACGTTCTAAATGGGATTTTAAAGGTGTTCCTATTCAGATATATTTCCGTTTGAAATAGTTGGTTTGTATAATCCATAAAGAGTAATAATTTATTACTCTTTTTTGTTTGTTCTGTGTCATTAATTTATATCTTTGTGTCCTATTTATTGCTATTTTTTTGACTTAAATATTTAATAATTATGAAAAGAAATTTTATTCTATCGGTTGTAGCATTGATGATGGTAGTTCTCAGTGGATGCACCGATGCAAAACCAAAGTATGTTTTTTATTTTATCGGTGATGGAATGGGTCTAAACATAGTCCATGCTGCCGAATATTATAAAGCAGCTGAAAAGGGCATCAAGTTAAAAGCAGACACTATCAACTTTGCGCATTTTCCTATCATAGGTTTTGCAAATTCATCGTCTGCCGATAGCTACATAACAGACTCGGCTGCTGCTGGCACAGCATTAGCTTGTGGCCAAAAAACAAAACAAGGAACTATTGGCATGGATACAACACAACAAGTGCCTTTGAAATCTATTGCCATACGTGCTAAAGAACAAGGAATGGGCGTTGGTGTGGTGACATCTGTCAGCATTGATCATGCCACTCCCGCATCGTTCTACGGTCATAACGCATCGCGCAATGGCTACTACGATATTGCAATGGAAGGTGCTGTTTCAAATATTGATCTATTTGGAGGCAGCGGTTTTCTTAATCCAACAAAAGAAGGTTCTGATAAAGAGGTCTATGCTGCTTATGCAGAAAATGGTTACACTCTTTTTCCAGGCAAATCATCGCTTGGTGGCATCGACACATGCTTAACTAAAGTGTTGATTACTGAGCGTGAAGGCGCTGATAATAGTTCGTTTGCCTATGCTATTGATCGTAAAGACGATGATCTTTCGCTTGTTGATCTAGTTACAAAAGCCACTGAATATCTCTATAAAAAATATGAGAGTGAAGGTTTCATGCTTGTTGCAGAGGGCGGAAAAGTGGATTGGGGTGCTCATGCCAACGACATCAAAGCATCTATTGGTGAGGTGATTGATCTTGATGCAGCAGTGGCTGTTGCATATCAATTCTACCTACAACATCCAGATGAAACTCTTATCGTTGTCACAGCCGATCATGAAACAGGTGGTTACGCAAATGCAAACGGTGGAGGTTACTCACTTAATTTCGATAAAATTTTATGTAAAGTTCCTTCACGCGAAGTTTATGGTGCGCAAATCCGTGCTGCTGTTGCATCGGGTGCTGCATTCGAGCAGTTACCAATGCCGGGCGACTACAAATTCAGTTCTAACGAGAAAGCTGTCCTTCGAGATCTCTACATCAAACTAACTGATTCAGCAGTGGCTTCAGATGAGTCTTCACAAAAATCAATGTACGAAAAGGCTCAAAACTCTTTTGCTGTTGCAGCTTATGATCTAATAAATCGTGGTGTGAACGCAGGTTGGACAACTGGCGGACACTCAGGTTCTCCAGTGATGATATATTCTATCGGAGCAGGTGCTGAGAAAATGGGTGGTCATAAAGACAACACTGAAATTCCAACAACGATAGCAACCCTAATGGGATTAAAATAAAACCGATAATATTATGCTGGAAAAATTATCTCCTTCACCTTTGTGGAACAATTTCGAGCAAATCACCAAAGTGCCTCGTCCATCAAAACGTGAAGAAAAAATTCTAGAATATTTAAAAAACTTTGCTCGTGAAAACGAGCAAAGTTTTGTGCAAGATAGTGTAGGCAACATAGTCATCTATGCTCCTGCCACTAAAGGCTATGAGAATGTAGAGCCAGTGGTTCTACAAAGTCATGTTGATATGGTATGCGAGAAAAATAGCGATATTGTATTTGACTTCGACAATGATCCTCTTAATATCTATATCGAAGATGGATTTGTTAAAGCTCGTGGCACAACTCTTGGTGCTGATTGCGGAATAGGTATGGCAATTGCCCTTACGCTTCTAACCGATAAAACAATCTCTCATCCACCCTTGGAGGCTCTCTTCACCATCGACGAAGAAACAGGCTTGACAGGCGCAGATGGTTTAGATGTTAGCATGCTACACTCCTCTCGATTGATAAATCTCGACTCTGAAGATGACGGTGAGGTGTATGTGGGTTGCGCTGGAGGAAAAGACACTGTTGGGCACTTTGCTTTGGAATATAGGCCTTCACCCCGTGGCATTATTGCTATCAACATCTGCGTAGACTCTCTTCGAGGCGGACATTCGGGTGACGACATAAACAAACAACGTGCAAATGCAGTTGTGTTGTTGTGCAGATTTTTGTTTGAAAATTTCAATAATTTCAACATGAACCTTGTCCATATCGACGCAGGTGGTCTTCGTAATGCCATTGCTCGTGAGGCTACTGCCACAATCACCATTCAAAAAAGCACCTTGCCATATTTTGAAAAATATTTTACTAAATTTGTGGCAGATGTCAGAAATGAATATTCAACCACCGAGCCTTCGATGAACATTCGCTACGATATAGCCGACAATCTCCCTGATCGTATTGTTGAACGGTCGTTGTTTTTAGCCGTCATTACATCTGTTTATACCCTGCCTTGTGGTGTTGTGGCATTTAGTCAGACGCTCCCAGGTTTCGTTGAAACATCCACTAACGTGGCATCTGTTAAGATAAAAGATGAGATGATAAATGTCACCACTAGCCAACGAAGCTCCTTAAATAGCAAAAGAGAATATATAGCAAATGTTGTAGCCGAAATTTTAGAGGGTTGTGGTGCTGAGGTAGAGCAGAGTAAAGGTTATCCAGGGTGGTCGCCAAATTCTAATTCTGATCTGCTAAAACGTTTCCAGAGTAGTTACAAAGCTCTCTTTAAAAACGATATAAAAGTAAAAACCGTGCATGCAGGATTAGAATGTGGGTTGTTTCTTGAAAAGGCATCAAATTTAGATATGGTTTCGGTAGGTCCAACTATTCTAAATGTTCACTCTCCATCAGAGATGTTGGAGATCTCCACTGTTGAGAAGTTTTGGACGCTGATAACAGATGTTCTGAAAAATATGAAATAACAATATAAGCATTATGTGCTTACCACTTAAAGGGTATTACTCGGAGTAATAGATAGTTGCGTCGGTAATATCCTTTTTGTAGCTAACGTTAGATTTTATGATACGAGGATGTATATTTGATCTGGACGGTGTGATAGTAGACACTGCCAAATACCACTATCTGGCATGGGCTCAGATAGCAAATGAGCTAGGCTTTGAGTTTACCACTGCCGACAACGAGGCCTTAAAGGGGGTAGGTAGAATGGAGTCGCTCGGTATTTTTGTCTCTGTTGGTGGGATGAAAGATCGCTTTAGTGAGAAAGAGAAATTAGTGCTTGCCGACACCAAAAACAATAAATATGTGGCGATGGTTTCGGCCATGAATGCAAATGAGATTGAAGATGGTGTCTTTGATTTCATCTCAGAACTTCGCAGTGCAGAGATCAAAGTTGCACTTGGTTCGTCGAGCAAAAATGCTGCATTGGTTCTCGGTAGGCTCAATATTACCAATCTTTTCGATGCCATTGTAGATGGAAAAATGATAAGTAGGTCGAAACCCGACCCTCAGATATTTATGATGGGAGCAGATATGATTAGATGTGCCTACGAAGATTGTGTTGTGTTTGAAGATGCTGAGAGTGGTGCGGAGGCTGCGCATAAAGCAGGAATGTTTTGTGTTGGGGTTGGCAATACTAAGTTGCATGCAGATTGTATGATTAAAGATTTTAAAAAATTCACACTTGATAATTTAATTCATTTATACCGTAAAAAATGAGTGGATATTTAACTATTGATCCTTGGAAAATAGAGGAAACAGAGTTTTCTCTTGAAAACATAAAATCGTCGGAGAGCCTTTTTAGCATTGGCAATGGTGCAATGGGGCAGCGAGCCAATTTTGAAGAGCAATTTAGCGGTGATAGTTTGCATGGAATGTATGTAGGCGGAGTTTACTACCCCGACAAGACACGTGTAGGATGGTGGAAAAACGGTTATCCAGACTATTTTGCGAAGGTGCTCAACTCTGCTTTTTGGATAGGAATTGATGTTAAGCTATCGGGCGAAACATTAGATCTGGCTAAGGCAGAGGTTTTAAGTTTCAATCGCTCGTTAGATTTCCGTGAGGGAGTGTTGCGCCGCAAAGCTAAGGTGCGTATGAAATCGGGATTAGAGGTAGAAATATCATCGAGTAGGTTTGTTTCATTGACCACCACTCAGATGGGGGCTATCGAATATAAAATCACCCCTCTCACAAAAAATGTTGGGATAGAGATATGCTCATACATTGATGGTGATGTCTACAATAGTGACTCTAATTATAATGAAAAATTTTGGGACACTGTTTCTCTATCAGATCACAGTGTGGTAATGTGCACTAAGAAAAGTGGGTTCACTGTTGGTTGGTATCAAGAAAACCGCTCAGACCTAGGGGAGTTCACCCACTCCACATCGGGTTTGCATCGCACAGAGAGCTACGTTAGAGGATTTCGTCATCAAGGTGAGTCGGCCACTATCTACAAATATGTTGGGGTATGCTCTTCTTTGAATCATCCGAAAGAACATATCATAGAGAAAGCCAAAATGGTGGCAGAGAGTGGAGCAAAAATAGGTTATGGCGAGCTAGAGCTTCGACAAATCTCGGCATGGAGTAGTAAGATGCGAAGAGCTGATATTGTTATTGATGGCGATGTTGCCGCTCAGCAAGGCATTCGCTACTCTATATTTATGTTACTTCAAACCTACACAGGAGACGATAGCAGATTGAATATAGGTCCTAAGGGGTTCACTGGTGAAAAATATGGTGGAGGCACCTATTGGGACACGGAAGCATATTGTATTCCTTTCTATATGGCAACCATGGGAGAGAAGGTGGCAAAAAATCTGCTTATCTACCGATATAATCAGCTTGACCGAGCAATAGAGAATGGTGCAAAGCTAGGATTTAAAGATGGTGCTGCACTGTATCCTATGGTGACAATGAATGGTGAGGAGTGTCACAACGAGTGGGAGATCACATTTGAAGAGATACATCGCAATGGTTCAATAGCCTATGCAATATACAACTATGTGCGTTACACAAAAAATAGTGAGTATTTAGCAAAATATGGTTTTGAGGTGTTGCTTTCTATCTCACGTTTCTGGTCGCAACGTGTCACATTCTCACCAGCCAAACAAAAATATGTCATTCTTGGTGTGACAGGTCCCAACGAATATGAGAATAATGTAAACAATAATTGGTACACAAATTTCTTAGCTCGCTGGTGTATGCAGTACACCATATCGGTTGCCAAAATGGTGAGATCTGCCTTTCCAGACGATTATAAACGAATATGTGAGGCTCGAAACTTTGATTTTGATAGCGAGAGTACTGATTGGAGTGAAAAAGCAAAAAACATATATCTACCTGAAGATGATGAGTTAGGAATATTTCTACAACAAGATGGCTACATGGATAAAGAGCAGATCATGGCAGCCCAGATCAACCCTTCGGAGCGTCCAATAAATCAACATTGGTCGTGGGATAGAATTTTGCGTAGCTGTTTCATCAAACAAGCCGATGTGTTGCAAGGCATCTATTTCTTCAACGACCAGTTCACCTATGAGCAAATAGAAAAAAACTTTGATTTCTATGAGAGTCGCACCGTGCATGAGTCATCTCTATCGCCATCTGTACACACAATATTAGCTGCATATCTTCAAAAATCTGATTATGCGCACAAATTATTTCTGTTAGCATCGAGGCTAGATCTCGACGACAGTAATCAAGAGGTGCAACAAGGCTTACATATCACCAGCATGGCGGGTTCTTGGCTTGCCGTTGTTGAGGGTTTTGGGGGCGTTAGCGTTCGTCACGATGTTCTTAATATCAACCCTTGTCTTTTCAGCGAGTGGCGCAAACTTCAATTCACAATAGAGTTTCGCGGTAGAGTTCTAACTATTACTATTACTAGCGAAAATATCAATGTCGAAAGATGCGAAGGCGAAGAGTTGGAGGTTGTAATTAAAGGCTCTAAAGTTGTTGTTTAAGTTGTAAATAAAGCAAATTTCAAGATTATTTCAATATTGACCAACAATGTAAATTATTATATTGTTGGTCAATTTACGTTTTGTCATATATTTCTCCAGCGGTCATATTTTATTGAATTGGTTAATATATTGAAATTCAAGATTGTAATTAAAATAACTCATATAGCTTTTTATTTTTAATAAATATTGTAAATATTATTACATAAATAATGAAAATAAATATTGGAATGATAAATATTGTTTATATATTTGCACTTATCGTAACCTGGTTAAAAGGTTGCGTTTGTTTTATGAATCTACTAAGTAGTAGCTGTATGTAAAAGCAACAATACACAAGTTTGGTATTTCTAGGCATTATTTGCTTACAACAATACATTAAACATTTTTATTAATTCAAATTTATTATCTTATGAGAAACCTTTACTATGAAAGTAAGCTAGCGCTGGGTTTGTTGTGTATGGGATTAACTACTGTTCCGTACATTGCAGATGCTGCGGTAGACGTTGTCGAAAATCCATCGGCAATCGTTGAGCAAAAGGTTACGGTAAGTGGTACCGTAAAAGACTCTTCGGGTCAGCCATTAATTGGGGCTACCGTTTTGGAGGCAGGAACCACCAATGGTGTGATCACAGGAGCCAATGGTGAGTTTAGTCTGAAAGTTGCTACCGGCAAGAAAATTCAAATTTCTTTCCTTGGCTACAAACAAGTAGAACTACCAGTAGGTAAGAGTGGTGTGATCAATATCATCATGGAAAACGATGCTCTTATAACCGATGACGTAGTTGTGGTTGGTTATGGATCTATGCAAAAGAGAGAGGTTACAAGTTCTATCACCTCTATCAAAAACAAAGATTTGATACCGGGTGTTGCTAGTTCACCACTTATGGCAATGCAAGGTAAGGTTACAGGTTTGAGTGTTGTTTCAACCCAAGGCACAGACCCCAATGCTGGAGTGTCGCTGCAACTTCGTGGAGCAAACTCAGTTAATGCCTCAGCAGGTCCGCTTGTTGTAGTAGATGGTGTTCCAGGTGGTAATATCAATAGCATTCCACGTGAAGATATAGTATCTATCGACGTGTTGAAAGATGCCTCGGCTGCTGCTATCTACGGTACTCGTGCTTCTGGTGGTGTGATCTTAGTCACAACACGTCAAGCAAAATCGGGTCCTGTTCAAGTGAGTTACACAGGTGAGTTTTCAACCGAATCTATTCGTAAGAAAGCCGATGTTTTATCGCCAGAAGAGTTTGTTGAAAACGGACAAGGTAAAGATCTAGGTTATAAAACAGATTGGTTTGATTTAGTTACTCAAACTCCATTCACTCAGCGTCATAACATCTCTCTTGCAGGAGGTACCGATAAATTCAATGCCTACACATCTTTAAATTATAAAAATGCAGAAGGTATTGCCATCGGTTCTGAGCGTCAAGAAATCGGTGCACGTTTCAACTTCAACTACAAAACTCTTAAAGATATTTTAGAGTTTCAAGGTAATGTGAGCTACACCAACGTTAAATTAAAACGTACAAGCAACGATATTTTCAATCAAGCATTAAAAGTCAATCCTACCCAAACAGCATTCAACGATAAAGACCTAACAGGCTACAATGTTTGGACCGGAGGCTACGACCTATACAATCCGCTTGCTGACATAATGTTGCGTGAAGACCAAGGTCGTCAGCGTAATTTGCAAGCAAGTTTGACAACAAAAGTAAATATCACCAAGAAGTTATCAACACAATTGATGATTGCCACAAAAGACAACACATCAAATGATATTTACTGGCGTTCAAAACAGCACAAAACATCGCGTGAGAGTGGTGTAGCAGGATATGCAAGTCAGTCTATGTCTACCTACAACGATGTCACTTTAGACTGGTTGGTAAACTACAAAAACACATGGAACAAACATAATTTCGGTGTGATGGCAGGCTACTCATTCCAAGAGTTCAATGGATCTGGTTTTAATGCAGAGAACCAAGATTTTCCAGTTGATGGTGTAACATTGAATTATTTAAATTCAGGTTCATTCCTAGTAGACGGTCGTGCATCAATGGGGTCATGGAAAAATCCACGTACTCGTTTGGTTGCGTTCTTTGGTCGTGCAAACTATTCTTTCGACGATCGTTACATGGCAACAGTGAGTGCACGTTATGAGGGATCTTCAAAATTCTACAAAGGAAACCAATGGGGTTTATTTCCATCTGTTTCTTTAGGATGGCGTATCTCTAATGAGCAGTTCATGAAAAATGTAAGTTGGGTAAACGACTTACGTCTTCGTGGCGGTTGGGGTCGTACAGGTAACGAAGGTTTCGGTGCTGGCAAAACAGTACGTATGTATGGTGCCGACACTTATTGGCTTAAAAATGGTGTCTGGTTTAAGACCTATGGTTTGTCGGGTAACGTAAACCAAGGGCTACAATGGGAGACAAAAGATGAGTTTAACGTTGGTTTAGACTTCTCACTTCTCAAAAATCGTTTGTATGGTAAGATCGACTGGTATAATAGGAAGAGTAAGAATTTGATCTACGACATATCAGTTTCACAACCACCAGCAGTACACGATAAAACAACGATGAATGCAGGAACAATGACAAACTCCGGTGTTGAGTTTGAATTGTCGGGAGTTGCCGTAAACACACCAAACACAAACTACACCACCACAATTCGTTTGTCGCACAACAACAACACATTAAACTCACTATGGGGAAGTCAAACATATTGGGATCGTAAAGGTTTTCCTGCTCCAGGTTCTCCTGGAAATGCAGTTCGTTTAGCTCCAGGTGAAAGAATAGGTCAGTTCTATCTATGGAAACACGCTGGATTCGATGAGAAAGGTAAGTTTATGGTTTACAATAAAGCTGGTGAGGCAATACCTGCATCGAAAAAGAAAATGGACGACAAACAATTTGTTGGCAATGCAATACCTAAGCTTATGTTAAGTTGGGATAATAGTGTGTCGTTCAAAAATTGGGATTTCTCAGCATACTTTAGAGCATGGGTAGGCTACGATGTGTTCAATATGCCAGAGATGTACTACGGTCTATCGAATGTAAAAGAGCAAAACGTGTTACGTTCAGCTTATGGTAAAAATAAAGATATTAAAGGTGATAAAGAATTATCTGACTATTGGTTGGAAAAAGGTGACTTCTTGAAACTCGACGCATTAACAGTTGCCTACAACTTCAACACTAAGGCAATAAAAGATTATGTTAAGAGCATCCGTGTTTATGTAACAGGTCGTGACTTATTCTGTATCACAGGATATTCAGGTTTCGATCCAGAGATTAATATCAATGGGCTAGAACCGGGTTTTGAAGAGCGTTCAGTTTATCCTAAAACAAGAACTTTCATCCTAGGTGTTCAATTTACTTTCTAATATCTAATTATAAATAGTTATGAAAAAAAATATATCGAGAATATTTCTTACCATTGCCTCTTTATTTGTATTTAGTGCTTGTACAAATCTTGATGAAATATGGTATGATAGAGTTACGCCAGGCACATTCTTCAAGAGTAAGGAAGATGTATATGCTGCGCTCTATCGCCCATTTACCCATGCTCGTTGGTATGTGATAAATGATCGTTGGGTGATCAATGAAGAGTCTGCCGATCAGTTTATCTCATCAACCAAAGGTCCGCACTGGTATAATGGTGGTGATCACGTTCGTTTGAACCAACATGAATGGACAGCAACCGATGGTCGTATATGGGAAACATGGCGTGGAACCCTTATGGGTGTGGCGCTTGCTATCGACACTCGTAGCGACTTGCAAAATGTGAATTATGAGTCGTTAGCTCTAACTCAAAAAGATAAAGACGATCATATAACTCAGCTTGATGTTCTGACAGCCTATTTTTATCTTCGTGGTTTAGATTTCTTTGGTGGCATGCCAATATTCACCTCTAACGAAGGTGAAAATGTGCCTCGCGCAACTCCAAAAGAGGTGTTTGATCATGTTGAAAAAATTATAAAAACGGCTCTTCCTAAGCTTGCAAAGCGTCCGTTGGGTTTCTCAAACGATGGTGCAATAACTCAAGGTAGCGCAGCTGCGATGTTGGCTCAACTATACTTTAACGCAAAATCTTACATTGGTGAAAGTCGTGATGCAGAGTGCGATGCAATTTGTAAAGACATCATCTCAGGTGTATATGGAAACTATGCTTTAGCCACAAATTGGCAGCAACCATTCAACTTCGACAATGCAAAATCTGACGAAATGTTATGGGGCATCCCATCTGCTTTCAAAATGCTAGAATATAACTGGTTCTTTAATGTGTTCTACCACTATTCTGCTCCTGAATTTTTTGATATGGATATTGGTGGTCCTTGGAATGGCTCGCATTTCCAACCATCATTAACTCCAGGTGGCACAGAATATACATTTAATATTGGTAAACCATTTGCTCGTTTCAACAAAGAAGACCTACGTAAACGTCAATATAAATATAAAGGTGGAAAAAACTACGAGGGTATGATGTTGTTCGGACCTCAATTGAAACCTAACGGCGAGCCATGTCTTGGTACTCAAGAATATTCTGGCGAGCCTCTAGTATTAGTTGATCAAGTTGCTCGTTTTTCTGAATTGAAAGACAAGAACTCACCTAACTTTGGTAAAGATCCTAAAGATCTTGAATCTAAAGTTCAAACAGGAGAGGAAAATTCCGGTGTTCGTTTGATGAAAATTCCTATTCCTAATAAAGCAAATAACTCACTACGTTGGGCATCACATCATCAAGTGATTCGTCTAACAGAGATCTACTACATGCGTGCAGAGATCATGTTCAACAAAGGTGATTTAGCTGGAGCTGCTGCTATCTTTAATCAAATTCGTGCAAGAAATTTTGAGAATGGTGCAGATCCCGATCCTGTGACAACCGCAAACTTAAATAAATACCGTCTTGCCTCAGAATGGGGCATAGAGTTCTTGGGCGAAGGTCGTCGTCGTACTGACCTTATCCGTTGGGGTATGTTCCACACTGAAGATTGGTGGGGACATAAAGCACACAACGATAAAAACAAGTGTGTATTCCCAGTTCCTGAAAATGCAATTTCAGGTAACAACGCTTTAGTTCAGAACCCTGGATATTAGTATTGAAGAGCTAATATCAAAACACAAAAAGCGCCCGAAAGGGCGCTTTTTGTGTTTTGAGTATTGGCAGTGACGGATGAAATTTTAATGTTTTGTGGGATTGTGTTTTTCGGTAGTTGTTTTTGGATAATGG
>JAVVZN010000011.1:0-15796 GCA_036650555.1 Rikenellaceae bacterium | reverse complement strand
GCTATATTTGACGCAACTGCTAGCAAAGCGCCTTGACCAAAATAATACAACACTAGAGGCAGGGTGAAAAGAGAGATGCAAAGCGATAAGAGACCTGTGGAGGCTATCCATCTTAATGGTGGGTTTTCTATCTTAACCCACTGCTGAACTCTGGCAGAAAAGAATATTATTGCAAATATTGCGACATAAGAGAGTTGAAAGCTGACTTTATAGATTACCGTTGGATCAAATACGATCATTAAAAAAGCAGCGAAGAAGAGTATGTTATAGGCGTGATAACGACTTGTAATGGTGAATAGAGTTAGCTGAAATAGAGAAAACATGACGACGGCACGCACAACTGACGGGGATGAGCCACTTATCATGGCGTAGAATATTAAAAAACCAATTATGATTACTATTTTTAATATACGCAACCACAAAAATATATTCATCCAGCGCATGAGTAGGTTCAACATAAGAAATATGATGCCTACATGCAAACCAGATATTGCCAGTGTGTGTGCCACTCCTGCTTTTTGATATAGCATTTTGCTTTTGGGTGTAATGTTCGTTTTCACTCCTATCATCATTGCTTGTAGAACAGCTATGTTCTCTTTGTAGGTGGTAAGGTGGTTTAGACGATCGGATATTGCTGTTTGGGTTTTGTGGGCTAACGTGATCGTTTGTTTTGATTTTCTTAGTATTGGTTGATTTTCATAGGTGTAACAAACATATCTTACTGCCTCTCTTTTCATAGAACTAAAGAGGCTTTTCTGAGCGGTGATATATTTTGAGGTGGGCTCTATGTAGATGGGAGTTGAAATTGTGTCGCCACATTCAACATTTTTTATTGATAACAGAATCGGAATAGTGAATCTTAAATTTTTCTCGTTGATGGCTATGATCTTTGCAGTGTAGTAGTTTGAAACGCTGTCTGAGATGACCATCACTGCGCTAACTCTCTTTTCTAGTGGTGGTTGAGGAGAGTAGCTGCTCATAAGTGATATGAGAGAACCGCAAACTATGATAACACTATAAATCCAATATCTCCTAGTGAGGGGTATGATTGGAATAATAAGAGACAGGAAGCCCCATGCCCCTGCCACTACTCCAAGAGTGAAAGAGGTGGTGATACGCAGAAATGGGGTTAATTCAAACCTAGACATTTGTTATAAAGTGCGTTCAAACATACGATATTGGATAGCCTCAAAAATGTGATCTGACTCTATGTTTGGGCTGGCCTCTAGATCGGCAATGGTGCGTGCTAGTTTTAAGATACGATGATAGGCACGCGCCGATAAACCCATGTTTTCAATGGCTTTGCGTAGTAGTGCCATAGACTCACAATCCACAGTGCAGTAGCGTTCTATCTGTTTGTTTGTCATCATCGAGTTAGAATATATTTTTGTGGCTTTGAATCGCTCTGATTGAATGTCGCGCGCTCTTGCCACACGAGTGCGAATGTCGGCGCTTGTTTCGGCTGTTCTTGACGATGACAACTTGTTGAAGCTGACAGGGAGAACCTCCATGTGGATGTCTATGCGGTCGAGTAGTGGTCCAGATATACGATTCATATAGCGTTTTATGTCGCCTGCTTTACATGTGCACTCTTTGTCGGGGTGGGTGTAGTAGCCGCATGGACATGGGTTCATTGATGCCACTAGCATGAAGTTGGCAGGATATTCAACGCTATATTTACTACGTGCTATTGATATTATACGATCTTCCAAGGGTTGTCGCATCACCTCAAGCACTGCTCTGCCATATTCTGGTAGCTCATCTAAGAATAGTATGCCATTGTGCGATAGAGATATTTCGCCTGGTTGTGGGTTTGTGCCGCCACCCACAAGTGCAATATTCGATACTGTGTGGTGTGGAGAACGAAATGGACGATGAGTTATAAGCCCATTTGTGGCGCCTGTTTTGCCTGCCACAGAGTGTATTTTAGTGGTTTCTAACGCCTCATCAAGTGTCATTTGCGGCATGATCGACACTAATCTTCGTGCAAGCATGGTTTTGCCTGAGCCCGGAGGTCCTATTAGTAGTATGTTGTGTCCGCCTGCTGCTGCCACCTCCAACGCGCGTTTCACACTCTCTTGTCCGCGAACATCGGAAAAGTCGAAATCGAATGTTGTGGATTTCTCAGCAAACTCTTTCTCTATATCTATTGTAATATGCTCTAGTGCGTGGTCGTTGCCGTTGAAAAAATCGGCAACATCGTGTAGCTCTTTTGCCGCGTAGACATTAAGTCCGCTAACCACTGCTGCTTCTGCACAATTTTCATAAGGTAATATGATCCCTTTGAATCCATCTTCTTTAGCTTTTAATGCCATTGGCAATGCGCCTTTAATTGGAAGTAGGGAGCCGTCGAGTGATAGTTCGCCCATCATCACATATGATGCTGTGCGGCTACCATCTATCTGCTCAGAGGCGGCAAGTATGGCTATGGCGATAGGCAGATCAAAATAAGAACCCTCTTTACGAATGAAAGCTGGAGCCATGTTCACAACTATTTTCTTGCCTGGAATTTGGAACTTATTGTTTTCAAAAGCTGAGAATATTCTCTGCTGACTCTCTTTTACAGCATTGTCGGGTAGTCCAACGATGAACATCTGAACCCCAAACGATATGTTCACTTCAATAGTTATTTTAATGGCTTCAATACCGTGCAATGCACACCCGAAAGTTTTTATTAGCATATGTCGTATAGGTTCAAATAATTTACTAAAGTAATATAAAGTTTGCTAAAAACAAAATTAATGAGCTTTGTTACAGTTTGGTTATTTCTAACTATATTTGTGTCAAATATAGATTGATATGGGTCAGCTACAAATAATAAAAGCATCGGCAGGGTCGGGGAAGACATATCGGCTTACACTGGAATATGTGCGTAATTTGATTATATCGCCTGAAAGTTATAGAAATATTTTGGCTGTTACGTTCACAAACAAAGCCACATCGGAGATGAAAGAGCGGATTTTGAAGGAGCTTAATGCACTTAAAAATCTGAAAGTGGGTGAGAAAAATCAGTTTTTCAATGAATTGGTGCTAGATGAGCGTATTAAACCCGATATGATAGTTAGTGGAGCGGCGAAAGCACTCGGCTATATTCTGCATGATTATTCGCGTTTCAGCGTGCTTACCATTGATAAGTTTTTTCAGAAAATAATCCGTTCGTTTGTTAAGGAGTTGGGGTTGGAAGGTGGATATAGCATCAAATTCGATAACGACTATATAATTGAAATGGCGATAGATAGGATTATTGATAAATCTAAATATGATGCTGATCTATGGAGTAGGATAGAGGAGATGATAGGCGATAACATTGATAAAAATAAAAGCCCCGACATAAAAAAGACTCTCACAAAGCTATCTAAAAAGATAGCAAGCGAAAGTTTTGATCCATCGCGTTATGATTCTGTTGAGGAGTTGAGGAGTTATTTCATTGCCATTGATGAGTCGTATAGTGCGTCTATTTCTGAGCTGACTGAGAAGGCTCGTAGTGTGGCACAAACAGTGGAGCGTTACAACCTATCGGTGGAGCAGTTGCCTGGGAAGACACGCGGATTTTGGTCGGATCTGAAGAAAATGATAAAAGGAACATCATACAAATATGGTAAAACCACAGCACAGACAGCTAGCGGTGAGAAATCTTGGGACAAAAAAGTGGATGAATCGGTGCGTGACAATATTGTGGTTGAACTACAGGAGTTGATAGCGATGATAGATGGCAGTGAGATGTTCAGAAATTCGTGCTCTGTGGTGCTTAAAAACTATCGCTCATTTCTATTACTAAACAATATCAGCGATGAAATTAATGAGATAAGCCGTGAAAACGGATCGCTACTACTCAGCCGTTCGATGAAGATATTAAATACACTAACACACGATAATGATGCTCCTTTTATCTATGAAAAGATAGGGACAACTTTTCGCACCTATATGATAGATGAGTTTCAAGACACATCCACCATGCAATGGCAAAATTTTACTCCGTTAGTAAATGATGCAATGGCGGTGAGTGACTCAGATAATATCAGTGTTACTCTTCTAGGTGATGTCAAACAATCTATCTATGGATGGCGTGGCGGAAACTGGCGATTGTTGGGAGGAGATCTGATAAACGACATATCTAACCGTGAGCTTATTGGTCAGCCAATGTCGCTAACCACCAATTGGCGAAGTGAGAGGGTGATAATTGAGTTTAATAATAGTTTGATTCGTAAGTTTGTTGCAGGAGTGAACGAAACTTTAAATGCAGCTCTTTCAGATGCAAGAGAAGGTGGCTACATAACTACAAAATATTATGATGATAATATTGATATAATCTTACATGGCTACGAAGATTTGGAGCAAACACCGAGTATAAAGGCAAAAGAAGATGGTGGTTATGTCAATGTGGATATGTGTGATTTTGATCTGGATGAGAACCTTGCACTAATGATCGAAAAGATTGAGGATGCACAGACGAGAGGTTATAGTGCTGGCGAGATAGCCATACTTATTAGAACAAAAGATGAGGCAGCTCGCGTGGCAGATTATATCATAAACTACAAAGCCGAAAATCCGCAGAAAGCAGAGCATTTCTGTTATGATTTTGTGTCGGCGGAGGCGTTGAAACTGTCATCGTCGAAGGTGGTGCAGCTAGTGATAAACTCTATGCGTGCCTCGCAAAAAATTTCATTAGATAGCAGTGTTGAGTTAGTCATGTTTAACTCACTACGTTACCAAAATTATACATCGGTAATATCAGATGAAGATCGTGAGTTTTTAGAGAGTCTGAAACATTTCTCTTTGCTCGAAGTATTTGAGAAGATAGTTCGTCAATATGCCTTGGAGAGAGATGTTAAGTCGATTTCATATCTTCAGGCGTTGCATCAGAAAATAACAACTTTCGCCTCTGAAAACACACCGGAGATAGCTCAGTTTTTGGAATGGTGGGATAGCGAGGCATCGCAGTCGGCAATATTTATGCCACAAAGTAGTGATTCAATGTTTATTGCCACTATTCATGCCTCAAAAGGATTGGAGTTTGGTGTGGTGTTATTGCCTTTTGTTGAAACACGACTTACGCCTCTTGTAAATTCGTTGTATTGGGCTGAAAGTGAGATTGAACCGTTTGATAAGATTGGTTGCACGTTAATAAGTTATACTGATAATGTTTCGCGAAGTGCTTATGCACGTTCATATTACGACAATCTAATTCTTTCTTATATTGAAAATACAAATATTCTTTATGTTGCGCTAACACGAAGTTGCGAGGAGCTCTATATGATGCTTCCACACGAACCAAAATATAGTCAATATTTGCACAATGCTATATACTCTTTGGAAAATAGCGGAGTGATCGAAAAAACAGAGATGGGTTTTAAGAAAGGTGATAAAACGGTTAAGATAAATACCACAAAACGGCAATCTGAGGTAGTATATATTGAATCGTATGGAAGTGAAGATTTTACTGACAGACTAAAGATTAAACCTTCCACCGAACGATATTACATAAGTAGCGATGAGGGTTATTTATCGCCTCGTCACTATGGTGTGATCATGCACAAATTGTTTGAAAAGATCACCTCTGCTGATGATATTGAACGAGTACTAGCAGATATGGAAAAAGAGGGTGAAATATCAAGTGAAGATGCAGCAACCACTAAAAAAGCTATCATCTCGTCGTTCAACAATCCAACGATTAAAAGTTGGTTCGATCCAAAGTGGGAGGTGAAAGCAGAAAATGATATTCTTCTGCCAACCACGCACGATGGCAGTTTCACTTCATGTCGTCCAGATCGTGTGTTAATCAGCGGCGATAGAGTAGTGGTGATTGATTATAAGTTCGGACTAAAACGCGCATCACACACCGTTCAAGTGCAGCTCTATAAACAATTGCTTTCGCAGATGGGCTACAAACAAGTTGAGGGTTATGTGTGGTATGTTCTTCAAGAAGAAATTACAGAGGTGTAAATTATTGTTGTCCGATAAAAGTTTCAAAGCTTCAAAAACCGAAAACACTCTAAGCGTGTTTTCGGGAGCTGCCGCGGTAGCTCCTAGATTTTTGCTTAGAGGTAAGGCTTAATTTTTAACCAGACAACAATATAATTTTATCGGGTAGTAATAATTTACATTAATGCAAATTATTACTACCCGATAAAATTTTGAGGTATAAAATACGCTCAGTGATTCAGCAACTATTACTCTAGTTTCTTAGTAGGACTCATCACAAATTTGAATGTGTAGTCTTCGAAAGGCATCATATAAGGTTTTAGAGGTAGAGTACCCCAGCTAGTGATACAGCCTAATCCCATTTGCGCCTTATCAACATGCACATTTGTCAAACGACGAGCTTTTATCTCACCACCATGACGTTGATCTTTTTGCAAACCGTCGTCCATGTCTTCAGTCAATCTGTCGAGAGCCGATGCAGAGATTGGAGCTTCAGATCTAAATTCTAATCCGCGACCGTCAAGGTCTATCACTTTCCAATATCTTAGGTCTGTTTTATTGCCTGTTTCTTGTGGACGTATGTATGGATAATATTGATCTTTCACCTTCTCTTTATAAAGACCCACAAATGCACTCTCTTTTCTGTCAGAGTAGTTTTCCACTGTTCCGCGACCGTAATACTCGATAATATCGAATGTTTCAGGCATTGTAAGCTCCATACCAAAACGGAATAGGTCTGGTTTGGCAGTGGCAGCAGGATTTACTTTAAGAGCCTCAGTCACAGCAATTGCGCCGCAGCCATTGATTTCATATGTCATGGTTAGACTTGCCTCTACGTTAGTCAGCTTATACTCAGCCACCACAACCACGTTCTCACCGCTCTCTGAAGCCTCAATTTTTTCGAGTTTCATGCCAGGGTCTTTCCATGCTTTCATTTTATGTTGTAGATTTGCACCGAAATCGTTGTCGGTTGGCGCTCTCCAGAAACTAGGACGCACTTGATAACCTTTCTCTAGCATATTCAATCCATCAACACTATAAAGGTCAATTAATCCGCTACGTTTAGAGAAATCTACCTTAACATCATTACCAAACACATTGATAACCTCAACGTTATTATCTTTGAAAGTGGCTTTAGTAGCCGATTTACAAAGTTCTATGCTATAATCTGCATAAGGTTTCACCACCATTTGGTTACGAGACAACACTGTTGATGCCTCAACACCTTTCACTGCATTTTTTGTTTCGTAAGCCACATTCAAAAGCAACTCTTTTGCGCCACAATTTTCGATAGAGAACCCAAGTGGGACCACCACTTTTTGCTGTGGAGCAACTCTAAGATCATTCACCACACCTGTCTTCACCGCTTTACCGTCGGCAAGTAGTGTCCATTTCATGCGATAGTTAGCCAGATCGGTAAAGAAGTTTTCATTGTAAACTTCAACCAAACCTTTTGCAAGATCTTTCGGAGTGGTCCAAATATTTTGATAGTAGAACATCACCTCATCCATGTGTGGATTAGGTTTGCGATCGGGAGATATTAAACCGTTGTTTTGGAAATTGTTGTCAGAAGTTAGGTTTTTACCGTAGTCACCACCGTAGGTGTAGATTATATCGCCATCTGCTGTTCTCTCACGCAAACTTTGATCCACAAAATCCCAGATGAAACCACCTTGAAGTTTTGGATATTTACGAATTAGATCCCAATACTCTTTGAATCCTCCTTCGCTATTACCCATTGCATGAGCATATTCGCATTGAATAAGCGGACGTGTTTGAGAGGCGTCGTTTGCATATTCTTCCATACGTCGTGGAGAGGCATACATTGGACAGTACACATCTGTAAACTCTTTTAAGCCTGCTTGTTCATATTGAACCATACGCGATGGGTCTGTTTTTTTAACGTAGTTGTAACCGTCTATGAAGTTCTGACCAAAACCAGCCTCATTTCCCAACGACCAAAATATAATCGAAGGATGATTAATGTCGCGAGCCACCATTCTGCTTATACGTTGAAGATGAGCAGTGTTGTACATAGCATTGTTACCTAGGGTTTCTTTACCGTAACCCATACCGTGTGATTCTATATTAGCCTCATCCACCACATACACGCCATACTCGTCGCATAACTCATACCACATAGGGCTATTTGGATAATGCGATGTACGCACAGCATTTAGGTTGTGACGTTTCATCACTTCAAGGTCTTGAATCATTCGCTCGCGCGATACAACATAACCTGTTGAAGGATCTAACTCGTGACGGTCAGCACCTTTGAAAAGAACTGGTTTCCCATTCACTAATATATTACCACCTTTGCTCTCAACTTTTCTGAAACCAACTTTCTGAGGAATAGCTTCAACAACCTTACCACCAGCATCTGTTAGAGTTGCAGTAAGAAGATATAAATTAGGCTCCTCTGCCGACCATTTTTTAGGATTGGCAACTTTCAAAATAGACGACACTTCACCACCTGCTTTCACAGAGATAGTTTGTTTGGTTATCACAGCTCCACTAAGATCCGACAACACCAACTCAACATTGCCAGCAGCTTTCTGCGAGAAATCCATGCTAACGGCCAATGTTCCATTTTTGTAAGCACCATCAAGATCTGGAACAACCTTTATATCATTTATTCTGTTCTCAGATCTAGCATAAAGATAAACATCACGGCTTATGCCTGAGTAACGCCAAAAATCTTGATCTTCGAGATATGTTCCATCGCACCAACGGAAGATCTGCATTGCGATCAGATTTTTACCTGGCTGCAAATATTTGGTTACATTAAATTCGGCACCCAACTTACTATCTTCGCTATAACCCACAAATTTACCATTCACCCATACATAAAGATTAGATGTTGCCGAGCCAACGCTTAGAAACACATCTTTACCGCTCCATGAAGGGCTAATCTCCACCTCACGGCGATACGACCCAACATAATTATCATCAACAGGCACATGAGGAGGATTGTTTTTAAAAGAGTTTCTCCAAGGATAACCCACATTTGTGTATTGAGGGTTGCCATAACCGTTTACCTCCCACACAGCAGGAACTTGAAGATTATCCCAACCTTTGTCGTTGAATCCAACTTCAAAGAAATTTGTAGGACGCGACTCAACGTTCGGTACCCAGTTAAATTTCCATTTTCCATTCAATGATTTCACATCAGCACCGCTCTTATCGCCTTTCACAGCGGCCTCACGACTCAGATAAGCCGTGTAGGTGGCGTGCATTTTTTCTCTGTTACTCTCATTCACGGCAGCATCTTTCCATTCCGTAAAAGTTTGAGCAGAGAGAGATGTAGTTGCGAAAGCCGCTATCGACATCGCAAGCACGTTCTTTAATAATGACATAATTTAATAATATTTAAGTATTTAGTTTGTTTTTCTTTCAATTTATCACACATTGCTCTATAATAACGCACAACATGCACAATAATTACAAAGGTATAACATTATCTTTAAATATTAATAACTATTCTTCCTGTCTGGTTAAAAATTATCCATGCCTCTTTTTACAAAAAACAACATAAAAAGCACCGCATAAAACATAAAGCTACACATTGACGCTGAAATTTTTATCTGACAACAATAATTAATATTCATAAATTTGTTATCTTTGCAAACATTACTTTATAGCACGGTGTGCTTAAAAACGAAACATACATTATTTTATGAAGAACATACGCAATTTCTGTATTATTGCACATATCGACCACGGCAAAAGCACATTGGCAGATAGACTCTTAGAAACGACAAACACAATTTCTCAGAGAGATCAACAAGCACAAGTGCTTGATAATATGGAGTTGGAACGCGAAAAGGGGATCACCATTAAAAGTCACGCCATTCAAATGGAGCACATTAAAGATGGTCAAACTTATGTGTTGAACTTGATCGACACCCCTGGGCACGTCGATTTTTCGTATGAGGTATCGCGCGCGATAGCATCGTGTGAAGGAGCGTTGCTAATTGTTGATGCCACACAAGGCATACAGGCACAAACCATATCGAACCTATATCTCGCCATGGATCACGACCTCGAAATAATTCCAATTCTTAACAAAATCGACATGGCATCTGCCATGATTGATGAGGTGAAAGATCAAATTGTAGATCTGTTAGGTTGTAAACACGAAGATATAATAGCCGCATCAGGCAAAACAGGAGAGGGCGTAAGCCAAATTCTCGACACCATAATAGACAAGATACCTGCACCAAAAGGCGATGAAAATGCACCGTTGCAAGCACTTGTTTTCGACTCAATATTCAACCCTTTCCGTGGCATTATTGCCTACTACCGCGTGATAAATGGCACAATACACAAAGGAGATAAAGTAAAATTTTTCAATGCTGGCAGCGAGTACGATGCCGATGAGGTTGGGATTCTAAGGCTGAAAATGTTTGAGAAGAAAGAGGTCAAGGCAGGCGACGTTGGCTATATCATATCGGGTATAAAAACTTCATGCGACGTTAAGGTGGGCGACACTATCACCCATGTGAGCCGTCCATGCGAGACAGCCATAGCTGGATTTGAAGATGTGAAACCTATGGTGTTTGCAGGGTTGTATCCAGTGGATTCAGATCAGTATGAAGATTTACGCGCCTCGCTCGAACGGTTGAAACTCAACGATGCCTCACTATCCTACGAACCTGAGTCTTCGCTAGCATTAGGATTCGGGTTCCGTTGCGGATTTCTGGGTTTACTCCATATGGAGATCATACAAGAGCGATTATACCGTGAGTTCGACATGGATGTCATCACCACTGTGCCAAACGTATCGTATAGGGTGACCACCACAAAAGGCGAAGTGATAGATGTTCACAACCCATCCGGGCTCCCCGAACCCACACTAATAGATTTCATAGAAGAACCTTATATATCTGCACAGGTGATCACAAAAAGCGATTATCTAGGTGCAGTGATGAAGTTGTGTATCGAAAAGCGCGGCACACTAATAAACCAATCGTTCCTTACCACCGATCGCGTGGAGGTGGTTTTTGAGATGCCTCTTGCCGAGATAGTATTTGATTTCTACGATAAACTGAAAAGTATATCGAGAGGTTATGCCTCTTTCGACTACCACCAAGTGGGCTACAAACAATCTGTGCTTGCCAAACTCGATATTTTATTAAACAGCGAGGGTGTCGATGCACTATCATCTCTTATCTTCCGCGACCGTGCCTACGACTTCGGGCGTAAGATGTGCGAAAAGCTGAAAGAACTTATTCCTCGTCAGCAATTCGATATAGCCATACAAGCCGCAATAGGAGCTAAGATCATAGCACGTGAAACAGTGAAAGCTCTCCGTAAAGATGTAACAGCGAAGTGCTACGGCGGTGATATATCACGTAAACGGAAACTCCTAGAGAAACAAAAGAAAGGTAAAAAACGCATGCGCCAAATAGGAAACGTAGAGGTGCCACAAGAGGCATTTTTGGCTGTGCTCAAAATGGACTAACAATATAGAAATGGATAATATAATTACAATTTTAGGAATAGAATCGTCGTGCGACGACACCTCTGCCTCCGTGCTGCAAAACACAACCTTACTATCAAGTGTCATTGCTAGCCAAAGCGTGCATGAGAAGTGGGGCGGAGTAGTGCCTGAGCTTGCTTCAAGAGCCCACGAACAGAATATTGTGCCTGTGGTAGATCGCGCATTGAAAGATGCTGGTGTCACTCTTGACCAAATAGATGCAATAGCTTTTACACGCGGACCTGGGCTTATGGGTTCACTGCTGGTTGGCATCTCATTTGCCAAAGGCTTGTCGCTCACACAAAATATTCCTCTTATTGAATGTGATCACCTTATGGGGCACATACTTGTGCATTTCATTGATGAGAAAAACGAAAATACACCACACCCAGAGTTTCCATTCCTAACCCTTTTAGTGTCGGGCGGACACACTCAGATAGTGCTTGTGAAAGATTCAGGCACCATCGAAATAATAGGCGAAACCATCGATGATGCAGCAGGTGAGGCATTCGATAAGTGTGCTAAAATAATGGGCTTACCCTACCCAGGAGGTCCTGTGATCGACAAACTTGCTCAAGAGGGCAACCCTGAGGCATTTAAATTTGCTAAACCAAACGTTGATAATCTAAACTTCAGTTTCAGCGGATTAAAAACATCTTTCTTATATTTTCTAAAAGATCAGATCAAAGACGATCCAGATTTCATAGAGCACCACAAAGCTGATCTGTGCGCCTCACTGCAAGCCACAATCATAGACATACTACTCACAAAACTCACCAAAGCCGTTAAATCCACTGGCATCACATCGGTGGCGATAGGCGGTGGCGTGTCGGCAAACAGCGGTCTGCGCAATGCCATTGAGCAATACGGCAAACAAAAAGAATGGCAAGTGTTCCTACCAAAACGCAAATTCACAACCGACAATGCTGCAATGATAGCAATGTGCGGCTATTTTAAATATCAACGAGGCGAATTTACCACTTACGCAGTGACACCTCAAACGAGAAAAAAATAATGGAAAAAGGAATATATTTTGTGAGCGGCATCGACACCGATGCTGGCAAAAGCTATGTGACCGGTTACATAGCTCGTGAGATGATGAAAAAAGGGGATAGCGTCATAACCCAAAAATTCATACAAACAGGTGGCACTGAGCCAAACGGAATATCACTCGACATAAACATCCATCGTAAGATCATGGCAACTGGTTTGCTCGATGAAGATCTCGACGGAACCACTGCCCCAGTGATCTTTTCATACCCTGCCTCACCTCATTTAGCAGCCATATTAGATCATAAAGAGATAGATTTTAGCGCGATAGAAAACTCTACAAAACTTTTAAGTAGCCGTTACGACACACTACTTATCGAAGGGGCAGGCGGATTGTATGTCCCTCTAAAAGGCGAGTACACCACTGCTGATTTCATAGAGGAGAAAGGTTATCCTTTGATTCTTGCAACATCTGGAAAGCTAGGTAGCATAAACCACACCATCTTAACCCTAGAGGCATGCCGTGCAAGATCAATAAATGTGGCAGTTTTAGCCTACAACCGTTTTTTCGATAGCGACAAGATAATCGACAACGACACCTTCAAATATATATGCGCCTACATAAAGAAATATCACAAAACGTGCGAAATAATTGAGGTTAGTAAACTAAATATCCGATAACTCCACAGACGATAATAATCAAGATAGGATTCTTTTTAAGCGACACGGCTGCAAGCGCAATTGCAAATATCATAAAACTCTTATAGTCAATAAAGTTCTCTTTTGTGCATAGCAGCAGCGCTGCCGATAATATAAGTCCAATAATCACAGGACGCAACGCACGCATCACCTGCAACACATAACGGTTACCACTAAGTTTTGTGAAGAAATAACCTCCTATAAGCATTAATATAAGCGATGGCGCACACACTCCCAAGGTGGCGAGTAAAGAACCAAACACCGATCCTGTGGTGGTGTAGCCAATGTAAGTGGCACTATTTATTGATATTGGACCAGGCGTCATCTGCGATATTGCCACCACATCGGCAAACTCACTGTGGCTGAGCCATTGATGTTTCACCACCACCTCTGATTGAATAAGCGACAACATGGCATACCCACCACCAAAACCGAAAATCCCGATCTTAAAAAACGATATGAATATTTGAATATACAACATAAAAATTCATTAATTTATAATTATTGCTGTCTGGTAAAATTTTGCCTTGGTAGAAACATTTTATCCTCTACTAATAGCATTATTTTCGATAATGATCATATTTGTAATAAGCATAACCCAATCCAAACACCACACAACCCATTATAATATAAATAGGTGATAATCCAAAGTATATCACTGCTCCCACAGCTGCAATGATAGGATATTCCCAACGATTTACATTCTTGGCAAAAGCAAAAACAGGATAAAGTATGAGCGCCACCACGGCAGGTCGCAACCCCTTAAATACCTTTACCACAGATGGTTGAGTGTAGATAGATCGGAAGAATATGGCAACGGTAAGCAATATGATAAACGATGGCAAAACCGATCCTAAAAATCCGCACAATCCTCCTTTCCAACCATGTCGATGATAGCCTATTAAGATAGCAATATTCACAGCCATTGGTCCGGGAGATGCTTGAGAAAGTGAAAGATAATTCAGAAACTCATCTTTTGTTACCCACTGCCGCCTTTGGCATATCTCGCGTTCCATAATGAGTATCATAGCATAACCACCTCCGAATGTAAAACATCCGATCTTAAAAAACGAGATAAATATACTAAATAACTCTTTCAACTTTTTTATATTTTAAGAAGCTGTTTAAATTTGTTATTGTCCGGTTAAAAATTATGCCTTACCTCAATGCAAACCCTAGGAGCTGGCCGCAAGTAGCTCCCGAAAACACTCTAAGTCCACTATATAAATCAAGTAAACAACACGATTACACCCTACATTTTAAATTTTTATCGGACAACAATAATTTCAAATCAATAACTTAACAAAGATATGAATTAAAAACCAATTTTTATTACCTTTGTAAAAACTACTATATCATGGTCGAAGAACACCTAAATTCAGACTACAAACAATGGCTTTGCTAAATAAAAATTAAAACAGCTTCTAATTTAAAATGGCAATAGGTTTTCTACACAGGTACGTGTTTAGTGCAAGTTAAACGTATTATATAGAGATATAAATGCACGCAAGTGTTTAAACATATAACGATGAAGAAATTATTAGCAATAGTGCCAATTCTTGGTGCTGCAGTAAGTGGTTGTGGAGAGAATCCAACGCCACAAAAGCCAAACATCATCTTTATCCTAGCTGACGACATGGGCTATGGCGATGCAGGATGCTATGGGCAAAAACTCATTGAAACTCCCAATATTGATGCACTTGCTGCACGAGGGGTTAAATTCAATCAATGTTACTCAGGGGCACCAGTATCAGCTCCGGCACGTTCGGTGCTTATGACTGGTTTACACACAGGACACACTCCAGTAAGAGCAAACGACGAGGCGGGCGACCGCGGTGACGTATGGAGCCATGAGGCAATGCTTGCCGACTCCACTCTTGAAGGACAAGGTCCAATGCCAGCCGACACAAAAACACTTGGTAGCATGATGCAAAAGGCAGGCTACAAAACTGGTGTCGTTGGCAAATGGGGCTTAGGTTATCCAGGTTCTGCATCAACGCCTAACAAGATGGGTTTCGACTTTTTCTATGGCTATAACTGCCAGCGTCAATCACACACATATTACCCTATGTTTTTGTACAGAAACGAAAATAGAGAATATCTCGACAATGCACCACTACTCACACCAAACCAAAAACTCGACTCTTTAGCAGATAAATACGATGCTAAATCGTATGAGAAATTCACTCGTAAACAATATTCAGGCGATTTGATGTTTGATGAGTTAGTAGGATTTGTTGAGGCAAATAAAAAAGAACCTTTCTTTTTAATGTGGACCACACCTATACCTCACGTGTCATTGCAAGCCCCACAAAGATGGATTGACCACTATCAGAAAAAATTCAACGAAACCGAACCATATCTTAGCAAAAACGGCTACCTACCTGCTCGCTATCCACATGCAACCTACGCAGCAATGGTCAGCTATTTTGATGAGCAAATAGGTCTACTAGTTGAGAAACTCAAAGCAGATGGCTTGTACGACAACACAATCATAATATTCTCTTCCGATAATGGTGCAACTTTCAATGGTGGAACCGACTCACCTTGGTTCAATAGTGGTGGCATCTTCAGAAGTGATCGCGGTTATGGTAAAGGATCTCTAAGAGAAGGAGGCATACGTGTGCCGCTCATCTTTACATGGCCTAATCAAATTAAAGAGCCTCGCGAATCAAATCATATATGCGCATTTTGGGATGTAAT
>JAVVZN010000010.1:9793-16275 GCA_036650555.1 Rikenellaceae bacterium | reverse complement strand
AGACACCACTTATGATATACCATCTTCGTTTGTTAAGCTTCATAATGTCTAGTTTAAAGTTTAGTTCACAAATTAAAATAGCTTCTAAGGAATGACATTCATTTGCTCAAAACTTGCCGCAGCATTCAGAAAATGCGCTGTTATCCAAAACACCGTCCACCCCTCGGCATATCCGCCTCTTAGGTTATGAACATTAGTCATGTCGCCATGCTGAGCAAAATTTGTTTGTTGGATCTGTTCCCCTTGACTGCCAAACGGATCAGTCAGCTGAAAACAACTTCTATACATCACTCTTGCAAGTTTTTGCAGGTTAGGATTTTTTAATATGGTTCCCATCTTATAAATATCGGGCGTAAACACCACAGCAAACACATCTAAGTGCTGATTCTGAGGCGATACAACCGTCCAACCTGTGGTTTTGAAATTATGATCAGAAAGACGTCCTGCAGGAAGTGGAATATCCCAAACCACCACATAACTCAAACAAACATCCATTGCATGTTTTGCCCATTGCAGATGTTTTTGATCACCCCACAACTGGTAGACCTCAAGAAATCCTTGGAATGCTGCCCAAGCACCCTCTTTGTCTTCACATGTGGCATCAAGTGTGCCACCCCAATATGGCTCTTGCATAGATAGATGACGCGATGCAAAAGTTTGTGCAGCCTTTAGCGCAGCTCTTTTGTACGTTTCATTTTTAAACAACTTCCACGCTTTGGCAAGTGGCGCAACAAAAAAGCTCTCAGCAGTTGAAACTGGCGACCATCCATCATCTAAAATACGTTTTGCCTGACCATCAGCGACTTTTATCAAAAAATCTTCCCATTTTTGAGTGTTGTATTTTCCTCGTCCACTCTCAATGGCTTTGGCAAAATTGTACATTGCTTGACCACACGAAACATTATCGCCTTTGCCAAACTTTTTAGTTTCCACCTCGTAATTAACTGGAAAATAGCCATTATCATCAACTGGCGCACTCGACAAAAAATCAAGAGAACGCTGAACTTTATCTTGTATATTTGGATCGTTACTATATTTTCCAAGATGCTGCATGGCAAAGCCCAACGACTCTGCTTGACCGCACCACCCCATCACCAACTCTTTACGATTAGATAAATCATACATTCCCCATCCGCACACATCACCCTCATCAATCCAGCGACTAGCAGCAAAATTGACTTTTGCACGCACTATCTCATCAAATTCTGGATAACGTTCTGGATTAAATGGCTTATAAATATCGAGTGAGGTGTAGATAGACTTTTCAAATCCTGCTCCTTGACCTGAAATTTTATAGAGATCAATCATAAACTCCTTCTCTATGATGCGCCCTGGCTCAATATCCAGATATGTATCGCTATATCTCATAGGCTCCTTTTGTAAAGCCTTTGCCACTGCTCGCTGATGATTATAACCGATCGCCCCACTATATAAAACAAGTTCACTATAACCTTCGCGCGCCTCCACACCCATCGACCACCACTGATCTTTCAATATGGCGCCACGCACACTGCTAGGCACAGTATGCAACGCCACAGCATATTTATCATTGCTATTTTCGAGCATAAAAAACGGCATTGAGTAACGATGATCTTCAAAAATTGCGAACTCCTCATTCTTGCCAGTGTAGACAGGAATAATCTCTGGGTTTATCTTGGCTCCAGCAGGATTTCCATAATAAAGTATTCCAGGGGCGAACGGCTGCAAACTGCCTCCTTCCACCTTAAATCTTACAGAGAGGGTTGCCTTTTTCAGAGTGTCTTTACCCATCCACTCCCAACGACGCACCACACGCACTAATGATCCGCTTGCCGCACGATAACTATCGCGCACATACATATCGCCCTCTGGAAAATTTATCACCCCCGATAAGATGGTCCAATCACCCGACACTTTTTTAACCTTTGGCGAGCTATGAACCCATTTCTCAACCCAATCGTCTTTCCATCCAATTCCTACCGACCATAATCCGTCATCGGGAGCAACAACAATATCTCTACCATCTAGGTCAAAACAAGGTAGTGAGTTGGAAGAGTATTTAATTTTTCCAAACGACCCTTGCGAGAGAGAGAAAAATAGTATGAATAATAGTATAAATTTATTTTTTAACAGCATGAGATGGCATTATATAAAGTGCAGATATGTTAGTAATTTCACTCATAGATGGTAATTTCCAAACCACATCCCCTTTAGCATCTACTTTGAATAATTTTGGCTGACTATTGTCATTTGCATGTCCGCTCCAATTGGTCAAGAACATACTTCCATCTGCCTTCGCATGAAGCTCTGACACAAATAATAAGCGCAGACCGCTAAAATCATCTTCGCCAATAGTACGAACTATTTTCTCGCTTACAGGATCAACAAAAACAATTTTATGACCATCACCACACGACACTATCCACTCTCCACTATCAGAAACTTTTACTGAAAACGGATTTCCACCAACCTTAACACGTTTCAACACCGCGCCGTTATGGTCGAACTCCACCACTTCGCCTTTACCCATGATAGGCACAATAAATTTACCACCTTCGGTAGGCAACACTTGACGAAACTGACCATGTGCATTATCGACTCCACTTTCAAAATTTATATGACTGATCTCTTCTGCTTTCTTATTCAAAATAACAATACGAGATGGTTTACCACAAATAGCAAGCATATATTTACCACCGAAATCTTTTGCTAATTTGCCATTTAGCTCAGTTGCAGTGTTTATCTCTTCGTTTTCTTTACATACATATTCCCAAACCACAGATTTATCCCACCTAACCATACGAGCAGATGTTTTGCAAGCGATCAATATATCACCACCCTTAGTTAGCTCAATGTCGTTACAGTCTTCTCCCTTCAAAATAGGAAACTCCCACTCCAACTTACCACCAACCTCATCTATCATTCCAACTTTATCCCAACCGCTGCCAGCAATTAATATTTTACTTTGCGCCACAGCAACCACACTAAACATAGTGCAGCATGCTAATATTATTAAATTTTTCATAAAAATAAGTTTTAAATAATGCTATTTTCTTGCGAACGAAATTACTAAAATTAAGTGATAAATCAAAAATTATTTGCAATCACTTAAATCCCATTATTACATACTACGTTTGAAATTTTTACCAGGCAACAATAATAACAAATAAAAAGTGCGAGAAATAGTCGGATCTACCCGATTTTCTCGCACTAAGAAGCTGTTTTAATAAAAAAGGCTGCCTAAGCAGCCTTTTCGTATGTTATCTTTTCACAAGACCTTTTTGAGCAGTGTAGCTCAATTTCAAGGCATTTGCTTTACGAAGTTCTTGTTTGATATCTGTAATGATACCCATTCTGATATTACGATCAGATTTCAAACTTACAGTCATAAGATTTCTATCTGCCTCAGAAAGTTTGTCACGTTCTGCAGCGATAAAATCTGTAATCTGAACTGCTTGTTGATAACTGCCATTCAATTGAATACGTGGACTATCACCCCATTTGGTTTGCATTTGGCGTGTTGGAGGTCCAACATAGATAAAACTGATTAGCGACTTATTTTCTAGTTTTTGAATCTCCGATGCTTCCGGTAATCTAACTTGTACTTTAAGTTCAACCTCACGCATAACTGTTGTTACCATGAAATAGAATAAAAGCATATAGATAATATCGGGTAGCGACGAGGTTCCTAACGTAGGGACTTCATTATTCCCCTTTTTCTTCATTACTGCCATAACATTCTCTATTTTTTACCGGTCATATCACGAGGTTCTGCCTCTGAAATTTGATTAGGGATTGCTTTACTAATAGCCTTTTGTTGCTCTTGAGTTAAATCCGAATATTTTCTCGAAAATTTCTCCATAGAAAGAGCATCACGCAATTCATTTACAGCACGACTTAACTCATTCTGAACTTGAATATACATATCGTAACTTGTTTCACGTGTATTTTGCAGTGAAACAACACCCTTACTAACAGGATACTCTCCAATTAGCTCAATTTGAGTCATTTCTTTCTCAGGAAGAGTTTCTAAGTTTTGAGGATTAGTCACAAACTCTTTAACTTTGTCTTTCAACTGTGTTAAATCCGCCCACTGATCTCCAATCATCAACAAGTCCTGACTTGAAACAGACACTTTCATTAAATTTCTCTCTTTTACCTTGTTTGATTCTGTCTTAGATTTTTCAACCCAAGGAGGAAGCATACGATAGATACCCGAATCAACATTCATAGTTGTTGATACCAGATAAAAAATCAAAAGAAGGAAAGCAATGTCGGCTTGAGGTGCAGCATTTATTTCTGGAATTTTTCTTTTTGCCATTTCATTTGCTTTATTTACTTCTACCTTTTCAGGCAAAAGGATCTATTTAAACATATTGTAAACTTCTAGTATCACGATGCTTAAAAGAGCAGCACCAAATGCAAAATAGGTAGTAAACAAACCTGTATCGCTTAGGCGCAAAGCTACTTCGTTGTCGTAAGTTGCGGCAGGAGTTACAATAGGAGTGGCATCAGACATACTATATGCTACGCCAAGCACAACAACAACAACAACAAATCCGATTAAAGAGCGAGCAGCTCCCTGAGGATTCTTTGCAAAGTTGAATGCTGGCATAACGAGTGCTAGCGCAACTGAAACTCCGAGTAGTAAGTAGGCCCAATTCATCATAGTATCAACCTCAGTTTGAATACCTGCGAAATAGAAAACTACCACTAAAAGAGATACCGCTAACAGAATGTATCTTATTATTGATAAATATTTCATTGTGTGTTTAGTTTTAAATACCTAAATTTCATAACCATTAATGAAACGAAATTTTGGCAATCATTATCTTTAATTGATTATTTTTTGTTGAATTTGGTGATTATATCAATCAAAGTGATTGATGAATCTTCCATGCTAAGCACCAATGAATCAATTTTTGATAGTAGATAGTTGTAGAAAAGTTGAAGGATAATCGCAACGATAAGACCACCTACTGTTGTTAAAAGGGCGATTTTGATACCACCTGCAACGATAGCTGGAGAAACGTCACCGGCAATTGCGATATTATCGAACGCCATGATCATACCTACTACAGTACCCATGAAACCTAACATCGGAGCCAAAGAGATGAAAAGAGAGATCCAAGAAAGACCGCTTTCCAATTGACCCATTTGAACTGAACCATAAGATACAACTGATTTTTCAACCACGTCAATACCTTCATCATAACGATCAAGACCTTGGTAGAAAATAGATGCAACAGGACCACGTGTGTTACGACAAACCTCTTTTGCTGCCTCAACACCACCTGCTTCTAATGCGTCTTCCACATTTTTAAGAAGTTTTTTTGTGTTTGTTGATGCTAGGTTAAGAGAGATCACACGCTCAATAACGATAGACAAACCTAAGATAAGACATAGTAGAAGTGGAGCCATCCATTCGGCACCCCCTGCTAAGAATTGATCTTTAAGAACTTGGTGCATTGGTGCTCCTGCAACATCAGTTTCAGGATTAGCAGCAACTGCCTCTTGAGCAAATGCAGCTACCGAAGTTAAAGCAGAGAAACCCGCTACTGCAACAATTGAAAAAAGCTTTTTCATAATAAAAACACTTGTTTTGAATTAGTACTATATTGATTAATTTAAAATTTTGTTACACTTATTTATTAGAATTATAACCTCTTTTGGGTAAATAAAAATACAAATAACCATTAAACATTTCAATTCGTAAGAACAAAGATACTGTTTTATATTAAATAAAAAACGAAAAGCGCAACATATTTTTAAAATATGCCATTTTTTATTTTTTTACGCTAATTTATGTTATATTTGCAACATATTATGTTCGTTTTGTTAATTATAAAACACATTATTTCTAAAATTAAATTGTCATTTCACCTCTTATAGGTTGGCTTACTCTCTCAAGCAAAACTTTGCGCGGCAAATCGAGAGCTAAAAGATACATCAATTTTGTGATTGCGCTTTCTGCTGTCATATCTCTTCCTCCGATGACACCGATTTCGCTAAGGCGACGGCCAGTGTCGTAAAGTTTCATATTTACACTTCCCTCACTACATTGTGTTACATTTAAAATTACGATTCCTCGATCTATTGCGCTGCTTAACTCTTCGAAAAGCCACTCTCTTTCTGGGGCATTACCCGATCCATAACTCTCAAACACAACTCCTTTTAGAGATGTGGCAGAGAGCATTGATTTTACCACGGCACGTGTTATGCCTGGAAATATTTTTAGCACAGCAATATCGCCACACATATCTTCGGCAATATCAAACGAAGGGAGAAACACATCAACCTTTCTTATATAGGTATGGTTGTATTTTATGTCGATTGCAGCTGAGGCAAGCGGTGGATAGTTGTAGGAACGAAAGGCATTTAGATGTTCTGCGCTATGTTTTGTGGTGCGATTGGCACGAAATAATTGATTTTGGAAATAGATAGTGACCTCTGGAACAGCACATCTACCTTCATATTTTGCAGCAGCTATTTCTACTGATGTA
>JAVVZN010000010.1:0-9768 GCA_036650555.1 Rikenellaceae bacterium | reverse complement strand
GCCATCTGTGCGCAACACACCAATAGGAATTTGACTACCGGTGAATACAACCGCTTTCGTTAGATTTTGAAGCATGAAACTTAATGCTGAAGCGGTGTAAGACATTGTGTCGGTGCCATGCAGCACAACAAACCCATCGTACTGATCATAATTATCTTTGATAATATTGGCAAGAGCACTCCAATGAGATTGGTTTACATTTGAGGAATCTATGGTGGGATTGAATGTGAAGGTGTCTATTTTCACACCAAATTTTTTCAATTCAGGCATCTCCTTCTCAATTTCATCGAAATTAAAAGGAGCTAGCGCACCTGTAATTGGATTTGTTTTCATTCCAATTGTGCCACCAGTATATATTATTAGAACTGCCATTATGAAATAATTATACGCAAAGATAACTATGTTTATAAATTAAACAAACGATTACAATTTTTTTCTGTGATCTCCGAGAGTAATTTAACGGGAACGCCTTTTATCTCAGCAACTTTATCGGCAATAAGTGGAATGTAACAACTCTCGTTTCGACTACCTCTATGCGGCACAGGAGTGAGATAAGGAGAATCGGTTTCGAGTAATATTCTATCTAAAGCAATATCTCTTACTGTTTCGGGCAAGCTACTATTTTTGAATGTCACCACTCCGCCTATACCAAAATAGAAATCACCATAACCCATAAGCTGCTTGTATTGATGCGTTGTGCCACTAAATCCGTGGAACACACCGCGCAAAGCACCCTTCCAGTGTTTCAACTCTTCAAACATAAGGTCGAAAGCATCGCGCACATGAATTATAAGCGGCAGATTATATTTGACCGACAACTCAAATTGCGCACGAAGTGCTGCTAGCTGCTTATCTACAAATTTTTGACTCCAATACATGTCGAGCCCAACCTCACCAATGGCACAAGCACTACCACCGATCAATCTTTGCTCCACAATATTTATTTCCGCATCTATATTGGTTGCATCGTTAATTTCAGTTGGGTGTAATCCATAAGCAGCAAACATAATATCTGGATGTGACTCAACTAAACATGAAACTAAATTGTGATCTTCAGACGATGTTGATGGCACAATAAAACGTGTTACTAAGGCAGTAAGCGATCTACTAATCACTGCTTCTGTGTCGCCATTGAACTCTTTAGAATATAGATGGGTATGTGTGTCTGTGAACATGCTATTTATAGAATTACCTTTATAATACAATATTAATACTGCAAAATCATAATTTACAAATATATGAAAAAATAAAATAAAACGTGCCAACACATTATACTAATAGCCATCCAATATTGATAAGTTTCATTATTCACAAAAAAAAGATAACAAATTACAACAATCTAAAAGATATTTTATTACATTTACATCGTTTTTATCTACAAAAAGAAACAAACTAAATTTTAATATATATTTATAATGTTGAACTTTTCTAATACCGAAGTAGCGTTTTCAGCTAAGTCCGATAACGATCTACGCCTTGCACAGGTGCTTTTTACAGCAATAAGCAACAAAACTTTGGTCAAAGTTTTAAAAGGGGCAACAAATGTTGCACTATCAATTCATTTTCCCGTTGGATGGGCTGTAAAACCAACTTTATATCGCCATTTTGTTGGAGGTGAAAGACTAGCCGACTGCACAAAAACCACCGATACACTTGGGAAATATGGAGTAAAATCAATTCTCGACTACTCAGCAGAGGCAGGCGAGGCCGATTCAGATATAGAAAACACATATCTGGAAACCTTACACTCAATAGAATACGCCTCAACAAACAAAAATGTGACATTTGCCGTGTTCAAACCCACAGCAATGACCAAAGAGTATGTTCTTGAGAAAGCAAATGCAAAAAAAGAGTTTACAAGAGAAGAGCAAGTTCTTTACGACGAATACAAGAAAAAAGTTCATACTCTTTGTAAACGTGCATACGAACTCAACGTAAAAATTCTTATCGACGCCGAAGATTATTGTTTTCAAGACGACATCGACGCTCTATGTGAAGAGATGATGCGAGAATTTAACAAAGAGAAAGCAATAGTTTTCAACACCCTACAAATGTATCGTCACGATAGAATGGCATATCTTAAAAAGGTGTACGATGATTGTGTGGCAAACAACTACTTCTTAGGTATAAAGTTTGTTCGCGGTGCTTACATGGAAAAAGAGCGTGAAAGAGCACTCAAAGGCGGCTACACATCTCCAATATGCCGCGACAAAGCTGAAACCGACGAAAACTACAACACCGGTTTGCGCTTTACGATAGAACATGTTGATAAAATCGAAACTTTCTGCGGAACTCACAACGAAAATAGTAATCAATTACTTGCTGAGCTCATGGAGAAAAAAGGATTAGCTAAAAACGATCCTAGAGTATCGTTCGCACAGCTATACGGAATGAGCGATAACATCTCCTACAATCTAGCACACGAAGGTTATGTGGTTTCGAAATACATTCCTTATGCACCAGTCGATAAAGTATTACCATATCTTATCCGTCGTGCTGAAGAGAACACCTCAATGGCAGGACAAACCTCTCGCGAACTTAACTACATCAACTTCGAGATCAATCGTCGTAAACTTTAAAAAGCTGTTTTAAATTGTTATCGAAGTTATTTTAGGGCAAAATAGCTCTAAAATAACTTCGATAACAATTTAAAACAGTTTCTAAAATAATGTTGGGTCTGCGCCAATAATCTCTATTCCAAGATGCTTATAGGCTGCTGGAGTTGCCTCTCTACCTCGCGGTGTCCGCTTTAAGAAGCCCTCCATTATTAAGAATGGCTCATACACCTCTTCTATTGTTCCTGCGTCTTCACCAACTGCTGTGGCTATGGTGTTTAGACCAACTGGTCCACCACCAAATTTATGAATTATGGTGGTTAGTATTTTATTATCCATCACATACAACCCTCGCTTATCAATATTCAAAGCCGTAAGAGCCATTTGAGTAATGTCAATGTCTATGGTTCCGCTGCCCTTTACCATTGCAAAATCACGTACTCTACGTAGGAGTGCGTTTGCAATACGAGGCGTGCCGCGACTTCTTAGTGCAATCTCATAAGAGGCTTTTTTTTCTATGCCTATTGAAAGTATTGATGCCGAACGTTCTATAATTCCCTGTAAGGTGTTACAATCGTAGTATTCTAAATGACATTGTATGCCAAAACGCGCACGCAAAGGCGAGGTAAGCAATCCGCTACGTGTGGTTGCACCTATTAGGGTGAATGGCGAAAGTGCTATCTGAATACTTCTTGCCCCCGGCCCTTTATCTAGCACTATGTCGATCTTGTAATCTTCCATTGCAGAATAAAGATACTCTTCAACGATAGGCGCAAGGCGGTGTATCTCATCAATAAACAACACATCACCTGGCTCTAATCCTGTGAGCAACCCTGCAAGATCACCTGGCTTATCAAGCACCGGACCTGAGGTCATTTTAAGATTTGCACCCAACTCATTACATATAATTCCAGCAAGAGTGGTTTTTCCTAAACCTGGAGGTCCATGCAAAAGCACATGATCCAAAGCCTCACCACGCATTATTGCAGCTTTTATAAAGACATGAAGATTGTCTACAATCTTAGGCTGCCCAAAAAAACTCTCTAATTGCTGAGGACGAATTTTATTTTCAAATTCTTTATCTGTATCTATTTCTGTCGAATCATTGATCATTACAAATTTTTTTATAAAAAAAATTTAAACCTATATACTACAAAAAATCGCGAATAGAAACAATATAAAGCACATATTGTCTATATTTCTATTTATGCAAAGATACAAAGAATAAAATAATTTGAAAAATTTTAGTACTATGTATTGCACAGTAATATTATTATATATATATTTGCAGCATAATAATACATGGCTTAGCACACATATTGAATTAAATAAAATACTATATTAAAAATCATACCGCTATGAAAGTAACTAAAAATGTAAACATCGCTGGCAGTGCATACATCATAGATGAAGATGCCTACAAGCATTTGAGCTCATATTTAAGCGATATATCTTCGCGATTCGACAATGAAGACGAACGCACAGAGGTATTGAACGACATAGAGAGCCGCATCTCAGAAATTTTAAGAGAGAATGGGATAGATGGTTATCGTGTTGTTGGGCTGGAATTAATTCGCCGCGCGATTTCAATAATAGGATCGCCAGATATATTTGGCACCAAAAAAAGCTATCCACGCGATGGTAGCTACACTCCTATAACTGAGCGTCGCAAACTATTTCGCGATCCAGCCGACAAAGTTATTGGTGGTGTTTGTAGCGGACTTGCGGCATATTTTGTGCTCGACACGGTGCTTGTGCGCCTAATCATCTTTTTACTAACATTTATAGGAGGAGTAAGCATTTTACTATATATAGTAGCATGGATAGTTATTCCGATAGCACATAAACCCGAAGATCTAGCTTTGCTAGAAGAGATGAAACAACAGAGATAATAATAATTTATAATATGACTATCATGGAAAACACTAATAAATTACGCCGTTCACGAACAAATAGAGTTATGGCAGGCATCTGTGCAGGAATAGCCACTTACCTTGGACTTTCTGCAACAAAGATAAGATGGGCGTTTGTGTTGCTAGCTATTTTTGGTGGTTTAAGCATCTGGATTTATATAGGGATGTGGATAATCATACCTGAAGAGCCTAGAATAAACAATTATTTTAAAAAACATTAGAGAGAGAGAATATCATGGATGTTATACAGAAACAAAATATTGACAATATAAAAGCACAGATGCGAAAAGGAATTTTGGAGTATTGCATACTATCTATAATTTCACGCAACGACGCTTACGCATCGTCAATAATTGCTGAGCTTAAACAAGCACAGATGATTGTGGTTGAGGGAACACTCTATCCTATTCTGACACGTCAGAAGAATCAAGGATTGCTCGCATACCGATGGGAAGAATCGCCTCAAGGACCACCACGTAAATACTACACAATAACCGACTTAGGACGCGAATTTCTTTCGGATATTGATGTGGCATGGAACGAATTGGTTGGGCAGATTTACGACATCAGAACAGGGGCACAAACAACTAACAATTAAACAATTATTAAGATGAAAAACACAATAAACATAAGCATAAGCGGTGTGGCATTCACACTAGAAATAGATGCTTACAAATCCCTTGAACTCTACATGCAACAGGTAGAAAGAGCATACAAAACCGATAGCGCTGCCACCGAAATAACAAGCGACATAGAGGCACGAATATCAGAGTTGGTTTTATCATGGCAGAGTGAACACACCACAATAGTTACAAAAGAGTGTATAGATGCTATTATTACTCAGATGGGTGTTCCGGAACAGCCATCACCAGAACAACCCGTTGATGATAATTCCACCTATCAAGAAAAATCAACAGTCACACGTCGCCTATATCGTAACGTTCAAGGCGCACGTTTAGGAGGGGTACTAAATGGCTTTGCCTCATACTTTAATATTGATGTGACACCAATTAGAATTGGCATGATTGCTATCTTCATTATAGCATTGTTTACATCGCACGGAATATTTAGAAGCTATGGATTTGCACTATTAATGGTAATAAGCTACATTGTAATGTGGATAATAATTCCAGTGGCAAAAAATGCACGTCAAAAAATGGAGATGCAAGGACACCGTATCACAGCGGAAACATTGAGCTCAAACATCAAAAATGAACTAGATTCTATATCACCTAACAACAAAAACGAGAAAACAGCCTCTATATTCACAAGCCTACTTTACGCCTTTGGACGAATAATTAGATTTATGTTTATGTTCGTTGCCTTAATAATAGGATTACTTGTGATGCTATCTATCATAACTGTCTGTGGTCTTGCATGTACAATACTTATAGATGGACAAAATTCTGTAAATCTGGTTATCGACACAAACCCAATATGGGCAACATTACTAGCAACAACATGCTTCCTAGCTCCTCTACTACTTATCTTGTATGCTATAATAAAGATGTTCTTCTCATTAAAATGGAACAAAACGATATTTATATCACTATTTGCATTATGGCTTATCTCGTGGGCAGTAGGAACATTCACATTTGCATCAAACATCTACGACTACAGCCTAAGAAACACAGTTGATAATAATTATAGCCACACATTAAAAAGCGATACAATAATAGTCATCCCGACAGATAATGTATATAAAAAAGGGTTTGACTGGAAAGCAGGGATAATAAGAGAAAAAGTTGATATCAATGTGGAAGAAAATGAGGAGCTAGAAAAATCACAGGTGCGAGTAAAGATTCGCCGTCATTCATCTGGCCGCACTGTTGATGAGGCTATAAAAAACTGTAACGACATAGATTTTAAATACACACTTACTAACGACACTCTTACATTCTCAAATATTCTTGTTTTTGAAGCTCCGAAAGATAAATATCGTGGACAAGAGATAGATATGAATATTGAGGTTGCACCAGGCACAAGCATTATATTGCACAACTACAATTATTACAACAGACGTCACATATCCGAGGATGATTTCGATACAGACACAGACAGAAAAAACAGCAACAATCTAATAATCAGATCAAAAAAATCAAGTAAATTTGGCATAGAGATCGACTCCAGCGGAGTAAATATCAATTCCGGCTACTCAAAGAACGGCTCATCAATAAATATTGATTCTACGAAGATTGAAGTTATATCTATCAAGAATGGGGAAGTTGTAACAACTGTAAAAAAATAACTAGTCGTCGCTGAAAAAGTGCCTTAGGATTACTTTCCACGGAAACGGCACACATTTCACAGATTTTGAGAGTTAATTTATTGAATAGTAGACCAAAATTTCGTTCAATTTCAATTTATTTATATGTATATTTGTAAAAAATATCTAAATTATTAAATTATGAGAAAAATAGGATTTATTATTACATTGTTTGTGCTATTTGTATCCATTGCATCGGCGCAATCAGATGTGACCACTAAAAAATTGCCAGTAGATTCAACCTATCGCATAGGCAAACTAGATAATGGAATGACATATTTCATTCGTAAAAATGCCAAACCTGAATCATTAGCTAGCTTCTATATTGCACGTAGCGTTGGTTCTATTCAAGAAGACGACAATCAAGATGGGCTTGCGCACTTTCTAGAACACATGGCATTCAATGGCACAAAACATTTTCCAGACAAAGCGTTGTTGAATTATCTGCAATCTATCGGTGCTGAGTTTGGTAGAAACATTAACGCCTACACCTCACAAGAAGCCACTGTTTATATGATAACTAATATCCCAATCAAACGCCAAGGTGTCATTGACTCATCACTACTTGCCATCTACGATTGGTCACACTACATCTCACTACTTCCAGAAGAGGTTGATAAAGAGCGTGGGGTCATTCGCGAAGAGCTCAGAACAAGCATGGGCGTGGGTCGTCGTCTATACAACAAAATGGCTCCATACATCTACAACGGCACAAAATACAAAGATCGTTTGGTGATAGGCACCGACGAAGGTTTGAAAAATTTCAAACAAGACGATATAGTGTCGTTCTATAATGAATGGTATCGTCCTGAATACGAGGCGGTGATTGTTGTTGGTGATTTCGATCTCGACAAAGTTGAGAAACAAGTTGTTGATTTGTTCTCCGATATTCCTGCCCCAACAAACGTACGCAAAAAAGAGTGTATCGTAATTCCAGACTACACAGAGAATGTATTTGGGGTCATTACAGATCCAGAACAAACCTCTATATCAATTCAATATACAGTGCCTCTCGGCAAGTTGATTGTTGAAAATGAAGACACCTACGCACGCGGACGCGAAAATGTGATTGAAGATTTGGTAAGTAGAATTATAGGCGAACGTTTTTCAGATCTTACTCGCGAGGCAAATCCTCCTTTCCAAGCAGCTTATGTTTATCAAAGCCCTGTGGTTTCAACCACAAATGGCTTGAGTGGTGGCATCTATGTTAAAGATGGTGGAGCAGCGGTTGGCATCACCTCTTTTATTGCTCAGATCGAGAAGTTACGCAAATATGGGGTTACAAAAGATGAATTTGACAGAGCGATAATTCAATATAAAACATCAATCGAGGCAGATATGAAGCGTAGAGAAGATCGAAAAAACTCAGAATTTGTGGATGGTGCGCTTAATAGATTTTTAGCAAACACAGCATTGATGTCGCCCGAACAAAGAATGCAATTTGCAAACGAAACTATCGCCACTCTCACACTAGATGAATTGAACAAATATATTCCAAAAATATTTACCGATAAAAATTGCGCTTTACTAGCAATTGCTCCAGAAAAAGGTGCTATTATCCCAACAACTGAAGAGTTGAAAGCAGCATTCAATGCTGGTAAAAATGCAAATCTTCCTGCTCCAGAAAACAAAACAATAAATAAATCACTGATCAGTAAACCTATAAAAGATGGTAAAATCACCAAACAACATATAGATGCAATGGGTAATACTGTTTGGAACTTGTCCAATGGAGCTAAGGTGGTGCTTAAACCAACAGACTACAAACAAGATCAAATTATGATTTCAGGTTCTAAATTTGGCGGATCATCAATTTGCGATTTAGCAGATATATATTCCAATATCATTGCCTCTTCTGTGGTAGGTGAGAGTGGATTAGGCGATTATTCTGCGTCGGATCTTGAAAAGGTACTTACTGGAAAACGCGCGAGTGTGTATGAAACTTCCTCAAATTACAGAACAACAATTAATGGTAATTCATCTGCAAAATCAGATGATATAAAAACAATGTTCCAACTCTTAAATCTAAAATTCACTGCTCCTCGTTTTGAGCAAGATGCTTTTGACAACACATTACAGAACATTAAGAGCCAACTTCAAAACTATTATAGCAATCCATCTAACGTATTCTCTGATAGCATACAAATGATATGTCTTGGTAAGCATGACCGCAAGCCAACACCTAAGGATATTTATGATAATATTGATAAAATAACGCTCGATGGTGTTAAGAGAGTTTACACTAAGAAGTTCGACGGTGTTGATGGAATGACATTCAATATTATTGGAAAATTCAATATTGACTCTATAAAACCTCTTGTCACAAAATATATTGCATCTCTACCAAAAGGTGTTCGTCGCGAGATAATTGACATGAAACATGATCAACTCAAAGGTAATAAAACCGTTGAGTTTAAGCAAGAGATGGAAGTTCCAAAAACTTCAGTCTACATAAAATATTCTGGAAATGAAATAGATTACAACCTAAAAAACATAGTTACGCTTCAATTTCTTAGTGATATTCTAAATATCAGATACACCGAAATCATACGTGAAGAAAAAGGCGCAACTTATGGCGTTGGAGTTGGAAACAATCTAAAGTCTGAGCCAAAAAATGAATTTAATTTGATGGCTATGTTTGATACAAACGACAAAGTGGCTAGCGAGATGGCAGATATTGTTGAGGCTGAGGTTAAGAAGATTGCTGACGGAGAGATCAAAGTTGAAGATTTCCAAAAGACGAAAGCCGCTTACATCAAAAACTTTGATATTAATAAGAAAGAAAACGGATATTGGTTGAATTGGATGCAATTATTTAACAACAATGGAATTAAATATGCTGATGAGTACCTTGGTGTGGTCAATGCAATTACAAATGAAGATATATCTAGTATTGCTAAAACAGTTCTTAAAAATGGCAATATGAAACGTATCATCATGTATCCTAAAACAAAATAAAATCATTGTTGTCCAGTAAAAATTTCAAATATTGGATTTAGATGCTGTTTTAATTTGTTATCGAAGTTATTTTAGA
>JAVVZN010000009.1:0-16499 GCA_036650555.1 Rikenellaceae bacterium | reverse complement strand
GTTTGAACAGAGAGTTGTTCGTCGTCTTTCCATAGAACATCATTTCGATCCAACAGACATGAGTGCTATTTGGCTCTACAACAGAATGGAAGACTACAAAGATGCAATGATGGTTTTCATAGGTATCAATGTTTTCGTGTGGATCATTGGTTTAGGTACTTTACTGTCAGGTGTTGTAGGGGTGAGCAATATCATGTTGGTCACTGTTACTGAACGCACAGCTGAGTTTGGCATTCGCAAATCGTTGGGAGCTAAGCCTTCGTCTATTGTTCGATTGATTCTTACCGAGTCGGTGCTGGTGACATCAATATTTGGTTATGTTGGTATGGTGCTGGGTGTTGCAGTGATGGAGGTGGTAAACTACTATATTGTAAACGCTCCTTTGCAAGAGAGTGAGGGTTTTAATGAAACTATATTTATTGATCCCACGCTTGACATCTCAGTAGCCGTTAGTGCCACATTAGTGGTGGTGTTAGCAGGATTGATTGCAGGTTATATCCCAGCCAACCGTGCAGCCAAATTGAAAACAATCGACGCATTGCGTTATAATAAGTAAACAATTATGAATTTTTTTGATTCAGACAGATTATCCGAGATATGGCAGACTATTGCTAGAAACAAAAAACGCAGCATAATGACTGCATTAGGAGTTTTTTGGGGTATCTTCATGCTAACATTAATGTTGGGCGCTGGTACAGGGTTTGGACGATTGTTTCGCGCCCAATTAGGCGATATGTCTACCAATACTATATTTATTCAACATCGTCAAACATCTCTTTCATACAAAGGAATGCCAAGAAATCGTTGGTGGCAGTTAAATAATGACGATGTGGAGGTTATCAAACAGATGGAGCAGGTGCGATACGCCTCAGGGGTGTTCTGGGGTAATGATCTGAAATGCAGTTACAACCAGAGTAAAGGCAACTACCCAATGATGGGGTTTTCGGCAGATTACCAGAAGATAAATCCACAGAAAATTATCTATGGGCGCTTTATTAATGAAATTGATATAATACAAAAGCGTAAGGTATGTGTCATTGGCCAGCAGGTGTGGAAGGATTTATTTCCAGATGGAGAGAACCCTCTAGGTAAGATTATTAATGCAAATGATTCTTATTTTACAGTAGTTGGCGTAGCTGTACATCAGAGTGAAATGACGTTTTTTGGTGATATAAATAGATCTATTATAACCCCTATTTCATTAGCACAACAGATATCTGGCAGTGGACGCACGATACATATATTAGCTGTGACAGGTCACGACAACGTCCCAAATAAGGAGCTGGTTAAGGCTTGCAAAGCGGTTCTTTTCAGTCGTCATATCATAGCGCCCGACGATAAAAAAGCTGCATGGGTAAATTCTACTGCTGAGCAGATAGATATGATCAAAAATCTGTTTAGAGGCATTACTATTTTGATTTGGATAGTTGGATTGGGAACACTCATAGCCGGCATTGTTGGAGTGAGCAATATAATGTTGGTGCTGGTCAAGGAGCGCACGCAAGAGATAGGTGTGCGTCGAGCCATAGGTGCACCTCCTTGGAATATAATATCGCAGATACTTTCTGAGAGTTTTGTACTGACATTTATCGCTGGTGTTTTGGGGCTGACATCTGCTGTGGGTCTGTTGTCGATAGTTGATTACATTTATTATCAGCAGATTGTAGTGGCAAACGATGGAGTCAATATCTCATGGCAGATTTCACTTGCAACTGGTATCATCGCAACTGCTATCTTGATGTTTGGTAGTTTGTTAGCGGGAATCATCCCGGCATTACGAGCGTTGAGTATTAAGGCAGTTGATGCTATTCGTGAAGAATAATCTTTAATTGGTGTAAGAAGCTGTTATTTACAGAACAAAAACTAGAATAAAAATAGCTTTTAAATAACTTCGGTAACAAACAGCTCCTAGGGTTTGTATTGAGGTAAAGCATGATTTTTAACCGAACGACAATAATAATAAATATATCACAACTTATGAAAAAGTTTTTTAAAATTACTCTAGGTGTCCTTTTTGCAGCCTTGTTGCTGGGCACATTCTATTTTCTGTGGCAGAAAACCCGACCCTTAAAGGTGGTCTATGCGATAGAAACTCCTAAACTCGACACTATTAAACAATTTGTCATGGCAACAGGTAGAGTTGAGCCACGCGATGAGGTGATGATCAAACCACAGATATCAGGAATTATCTCTAAAGTACATAAGAAGGCTGGTGAGGTGATCCACAAGGGAGATATTATCGCTACCGTAAAGGTTATCCCTGAGATGGGACAACTAAACAGTGCTGAATCACGAGTCTCTTTGTCGGTTATCAATCTTGAACAAATTAACAGTGAATATGAGCGTACTGCTACACTATATAAGAGTGGTGTGGTGGCAAAAGAGGAGTTTGAGCAGAGCAATACCATACTAAAACGAGCTAAAGAAGAGATGCAAAATGCCAAAGACAACCTTGAAATAGTGCAGAATGGTATCATAAACAGATATAAAGATTTGAGCAATACTCAAATCCGCTCTACTATCGACGGTATGATCTTAGATGTACCAGTAAAAGAGGGTAACTCTGTAATTCAAGCCAACACCTTCAACGACGGAACCACCATTGCCACCATAGCCGATATGTCGAATATGCTCTTTCGTGGTAAGGTAGATGAAACAGATGTTGGTAAGTTGCATAGCGACATGAAGGTGGGGCTGACTATTGGAGCGTTGCAAAAAGTGGTATTGGATGCTCAACTGGAATACGTATCTCCTAAGTCAGTCGAAGAGAATGGTGTGATTCTCTTTGAGGTTAAAGCTGCGGTGAAGGTTCCTGCCAATGTTTTCGTTCGTGCAGGATATAGTGCTAATGCCAGTATCATTATAGAAAGTCGCGAAAACATACTTACTCTACATGAAAGTCTCATAGAATTTGAGGGTGAAAAGAGTTCGGTTTATGTGCTTACATCGGCAGATGCTGCTGCTGATCAAACCTTTGAAAAGCGAGAGGTGAAGATTGGATTATCAGACGGTATTAAGATTGAGATTTTGGAAGGGGTGACAGCCGATGATAAGATTCGTGCAGCAAAAATGGAAAACTAATTATTATTGTCTGATAAAATTTCATATGTAGTATGTAATAGTGTGATTTACTTTGATTTATAGCATATTTATGAACTTCTAAGACATCAATAATACTTTAATGCTTTTTGAAAAAAGTACGCACTTTCAGTACTTCAAAAAATGAAAACCCTCTTAGAGAATTTTCCTCGAGTTGCTTACGGCAGCTCCTAGGTTTTCGCCTAGAGGTAAGGCGTAATTTTTAACTGGACAACAATAACTAGTAATAAATATGAGAACAAAAATAATAATTTTATCGTTCTGTCTTCTCTACGCAACAATGCTTAGAGCGCAGAATGTTGCACATAAACCGACATCTACCTCGCAAACGTTATGGTCATTAACCGACTGCATAGAATATGCACAGAAAAATAACATATCAGTGCAACAACGTGCCCTAAATGTTGAAGATGAGCAAGTTCAACTCTCCACAGCCCGTTATAATCGGCTTCCGGATCTTAATGCTTCGTTGAGTGCTAATGCCTCATTTGGACGTGGTTTATCGCGTAATAATACATATGTAGATGCCAATCAAGTGTCGGGATCATTGGGTGTGTCGGCGAGTATGCCTATTTTTCATGGTATGCGCATCAATGAGCAGATCAAAAGTAGTAAACTCAACCTTGCCGCTGCCGTGCAAGACTTAGAACGTGTGCGAGAAGATCTTTCTATCAATGTTATGACGCTCTATCTTCAGGTGCTTTTCAATAAAGAGTTGGTTGGCGTGGCACAGAAACAACTGAGCTTGAGTAGTCTGCAAACAGAGCGTAGCAGGCAGTTGGTTGCCACAGGCAAAAGTCCAGAATCTGCTATTTATGAGAGTGTTGCATTACAAGCAAAAGATGAGTTGAACCTCACACAGAGCCGTAATGAACTGATGCTCTCGTTGCTCAATCTACGTCAGGCTCTCAATAGGGAAGATACAATAGACTTCGATGTGCAAGTGCCTATTCTCGATAGTCTGACCATTGCTTCTATGATTGGTCTGAGTTCACCTAACGCTGTTTATGACTATGCAGTGGAGAACCGTCCGCATGTCAAAGCAGAGCAATTGCGTTTGCAAAGTAGTGAAACTTCTGTACGTATTGCAAAGGCAAATCTCTATCCTAGCATCTCGCTCAGTGGTGGTTATGGCACAAATCTCTACAAATCATACATTACAGGTGCATTAACCAATGATTTTTGGTTTCAATTTGCAAAAAATGGCAACGAATATGTTGGGCTCTCAGTAAGTATTCCTATTTTCAATCGCTTATCTACGCGCAACAACATTCGCTCGGCAAAAATATCAATGCACAACCGTTCGCTAGCTCTTGTTGATGCGAAACAAGCTCTTCGTAAGGAGATTGAACAAGCATACTACAATGCAAATGCAGCCTACGATAAATACCAATTTGCAGGTAAAGCACTTGTCTCTGCACGTGTTGCTTTCACATATGAGCAAAATAGGGCAGAAGCAGGCAGATCAACAATTTTTGACTACAACGATGCTAAGACCCGTATGGAGAGAGCTGAGTCGGAGCTGATTCAAGCAAAATACGATTTCATTTTCCGTAGCAAAATTTTAGATTACTACAAAGGGATTCCGATAACATTAGGATAAGTAATTAGTCGTCGCTGAAAAACACATATATAGTCTACTATTCAATAAATTAAAACAGCTTCTTAGAAGCTGTTTTAATTTATTTTCAAAATTTTATTACTGCTATTTTTGAGGCTATTTTTTCGATGATTTGCCGAGATAGTAGTGGACTACAACTCTAAAATCATCGGAGAAAGAGTACAAAAAGAGTGGTAATAAAATGCTGGCAATAAATTAAAACAGCTTCTAAGTAATAGATAAAAATTATTGTTATATTTGCAACATTAATAATTATTTACAATCACTAAATTTCTATTTTTGCTTTATTTTGTAGTAGACATATTTAAATTTATGAGAAAAATTATATCATGTTTAGTGTTGCTTATGGTGTCGATGTCGGTCTATGCCCACCGTCCAATCATAGGTATCACTGTGTCGTGGAGTGAGAAAATCACTAGTGTGCCAACGCCTTATGTTAATGCTGTGGTGAATGCAGGCGGATTACCTTTTATTCTGCCACTTTCATCTGATAAGGAGGTTTTAAAAGAGTTGATAGCAAGCATAGATGGATTGGTTATCACAGGAGGTGAAGATTATGATCCACTGCTTTATAATGAACAGCCAGTGCAAAATTTAGGGGAGGTATCGCCTTTGCGTGATGCTTACGATCAAGCTATCATTGAGCTTGCCACGCAGCGAGGAGTCCCTATCCTAGCTGTTTGTAGAGGTATGCAAGGGGTTAATATAGCTTTTGGTGGCACTCTCTACCAAGATATACCATCTACCTATGGGAAACCTTATATTCAACATGATCAAAATAAAAGCGGAGTGTACAGTAGTCACACCATAAATATTGATACTAATTCGGTGTTGTTTTCAATTCTGCAAACAAAAACTGAGAACGTCAGTTCGTTTCATCATCAAGCGTTGAAAGATATAGCCAACGGTTTAACAGTTTCGGCACGTTCAACCGATGGAATAGTTGAGGCAGCTGAAGGTAAATTAGGCAAATCGCATATTATCGCCACACAATTTCATCCCGAATATAAGTCAGCAATTAATGATCCCCAGATGCTAAAAATATTCAAATATCTAGTCGAGAAATCACTTAATAATAGATAATTAAAACACAAGGAGAATATCTAAAAATTCAGATATTCTCCTTGTGTTTGGATAATAATTTGGGATAATAATTTGGGTTAATAGTTTTGGTTAGTAGTTTGGAAACTTCTAGTTGTAAGTTAATGTAGTAGTTGCTTTACAATCTTTATTTGCTACAAAACGGATCCAACGAGCGTCGAATGTTTCTGGAAATGTGAAGTTGAATGTTTTGCCTGGTTCAATAGTTACTGTTTGATAGGTTAGCCATTTGCCATTGCCTGCAACGCTTACTTCCATTGTTATATTGATAGATGTTTTGCTATCGTGCGATAAGGCTAGGGTTTTATTGTCATAGAAACCAATTAGATATGGATCTGATGCCACATCTTTCTTAACATCGCTATTTGTCCATGGTCCCCCTGTGCCAACTGGTTTGCCAAGTTGCCAAAGATCATCTATTGTGCCAGCCCAAACAGCTGCTTTGCCATCTTTCGACACGATGATATGGTCGTTTTTAGCCCCTGCATCAATGCCTGTTAATAGTAATAAACCTCTATATGATGCGTAGTCGTGTATTCTAAGATTGTGCGACGAAATTGGGCGTATCTTTGCAAATCCATCGGCATTCTCAGCTGGTAACTCATAGAAAGTGCCTTGTGCGTTGAATAGATCTCTTTCGGTTGCCACCTCCCTACATAACCTAACAACACCTGCGTTGATTTGATCTGTATAGAATGGTTGCGAGGTTGGCGATAGTGGTAATCTCCAGCGTCTGTTGTAGTCATCAACCACGAGAACCGATGCCCCATCAATAGTTAGCACATCTTTTGGGGTTTGAAATTTAGTTCTAATGATTGTGGCAATAGAATCGCACTCGGTTTTTTCAAGATTCATGTTGGCATCGAGTTGATAATAACCGTTTTCAGTTGGGGTAGTGCCGTTGAAATCGTAGCTTATCATGCCTAATGCTCTTGAATTATTGCCTAAAGCATAGAGTAGACCGCCTATGGTTTCTGTTTTGTCGGTGGTTGTTAAACCTGCAAACATAGGATCTGACACAGATGTCCTTGTGTCTTTGTTTCTATAAATAAATTGAGCTGAGAACACACCTGTTTTGCTAGGTGTGATTCTTATCCATTCGCCAACCTCTGCCTCAGAGAAAGCAACTTCGAGTGAGCTATCGGGGCTTAGACTGATCGTTTTTAGATCAGACCACTGACCGTTTCCTGTTTTGTCGATCTCTAAGGTGTAGTCTACTGCTGATTTTGAACTGTTGTTAAGCCATAATGATCTGTATGTCCAGCCGTTAAACAACATTGGTTCAGAGGTGGCTCCTTGCTTCACCTCTTCATCTAGCCACACTGCCCCAGTGGCCTCGGTGGTTCCTAGATGATCTAAAGTTTCGGGAGCTACAAACCATAGGTTAGAGTTTGATTGACCTGATCCCGATAATGTGCCTTTCACCTTACGAGTGTTTAAAAACTCTTTTTGTGCAGAGTCGTCGCAGCCTATGACTATCTTGTCGTTCCAACGAGCAAAGTCGCCAACAACTTTCAGATAAGATGAACGAGGGCGTATGCCTGCCGATGATTTCGATGAGAATATCTTTGGAAATTTCCAAAACATACCGTGCATTGTCATTAGATAATCGGGCTCTGTTTCAGTTCCAATATTACGTATGCGTGGCCATTCGGTGTTCCAGCCATGAGCTCCATCGTAGCTGTGACTTGCTTTTGGCAGACGGTAGAAGCTCCATGCGCCATTATCTCTTACTGCCACCACTATTGAGCGATGATCCCATCCAGTTGCCCAAATAGGGTCGGTTTCGGGATTAGGATTGCCATAGATTCCGCCCGGACCTGTCACCTCCACAAACTGACTGCGGCGGATTGTCTTCCAATCTTTGCCGTCCCATTCTGCTAAGATACCTGACTTTATGTCGGCAAATTTATGTGTTCCGCCGCTTGCCTCTCCATTGTTTGAAAATACTAACACGCCTTGTCCTGAATAAGCCCCCTTACCGTGTACACCTTCGAGAAGTTGTGGTTGAGAGTTAGCGCCTTTTTTATTGTTGTTGTCGGGGTAGATGGTTTCGACAGCTAGAGATTTTACATCAACATCATAGAAACCCTCTTCCATTGTGGCATACATTATTTTGCCAGCAGGATCTGTAAGGTGACGTGCATTTGCTGTGTGACGACCTTGCATCTGACTGTAAGGTATGACTCTCACGTTTCGGCTGCTATCTATTGCATAAGGACCTATAAACAGTTGGTTGCTCTCGCGGTGGATCATTCTGTTTGCTGGTGTGCCTCCTATGCTACCTTCAAAGATTGTTTCATTTAAGTCGGCATCAATCTCATAGAGCTTATCTGATGAGCCGTTTGGTAGATGCGGACCATAGGTCACCACAAATAATCTATCGGCCCAAGGCACCACAGCACCTGTTCCGCACTCTCCCTCGTTGTTGTAATATGCAAGATGAGGATATATGCCGCTGTACGATTTTTTCACAACTCTCTCAGCCGACGAGTTGCATGAAATCATAATTGCAATTGCGGCTAGTGATAATAAATTTATATATTTCATTATTTTTAATTTATCTGTTAGTTAAAATGTTGGTTGTCTGGAGCTTTTGGATCGCCCATGCCTTTTGTCATTAAGGCTTTAAGCTCTGTGAGATAGGTGGTGTAGACTGAGCGAGGAAGAGAGTTGTGGTTGTGGCATATTGATGCTGCCATTCCAACAACCTCACCCAACATGGCTGTGGTGCGCATCACACGTGTTGTGCCTAGTGCCACATGTGTCACACTGATGTTTCTACCTGCCATAAACAAATTTGCCACGTTTTTTGAATACAAACAACGATATGGCACAGGGTAGATCGTCGATGGATTATGAATGGCGATAGATTTAAATTCTGTGCCTGGAAAATATTTACTGTTTTTTGGATCTGGGTAGTGTAGGTCTATCGACCATGATGTTGAGGCAGTGCCGTCGTCGTAGATCTTTGCGTCGGCAATGTCGTTGCCATTTAAAATGTAATCACCAATTAGTCGGCGTGATTCGCGTTTGCCCGACACGTATGCCACCCAATCCAACTCACGATTAGCATATTTTGCCCTTTGTGATGATTTGTTTTTTAGAAATGCCCAGTTAGAATAGATCACCATCATGCCATAGTCGCGTATGCGTTCAAAGTCTTTTATCTGGTCGAAGTTCATACCTGTTTCCCATGTCCACTCACCCATGGTCACTTTTTCTGAGCTCTCCTCTGTGAAGTTAAGCCCGTATGAGAAGTCTGGAAACTCTTTTTTCGATTCTGTATCTTTTGAATACCATTGAACAGATGCCCCCATCACGAGTTTGTCGCCCACCTCTGGAGCTAATTTTTCGTTGTGAATGGCTCTTGATTCTCTGCCCATTCTATACTCAGCACCTGCAAGTGCTCCTATTGTGCCGTCGCCTGTGCAGTCTGAAAATAGAGGTGCTTCAAAAAATAACTCTTTGCCTGTTTCTATGTGTTTTGTTATTACTGATTTAATCTTGTCGCCGTCCATCTTTACATTAATGGCACGTGTAGAGCTGAATAGAGTTATGTTCTCTTCGGCATCAATAAATTTTTGTTTCTTCTCATCTTCGTAGTTCGATGCAGGTTTGGCGTTACCAATGCGCGAATGACCGAACTCACGCAACATATTACCTAGGTTGGGATATGGTGCAAGATTCAGCTTCCCACCTAGGTGAACACGAATCTCAGAGCTGTTGTTGCCACCGAGTATTGGACGGTCGTTTATAAGTGCCACTTTCAATCCTAATCTCGATGCTGTTGCAGCGGCACACATGCCAGCAACACCTCCGCCCACCACCACAAGATCAAACTTACCTGCTTTTTCGGGCGATTTTGTTTTAAGTAATTTACGGCGGAAGTTGTCGAGTTCATCAAGAGAAGAGGGTGGAGTATCGCCGTTTTTTGTAAGGTACACTGCATCACATCGTCCATTGAAACCAGTTAGATCTGTGAGGGCGATGGTGGCAGTTTTAGATTTTATATCAACCTCTCCTGCCTCTTGCCACTCCCAGCAGTTGCCTTTAGCTCCAACTATGTTTGGTAGTGGTTTGCCGTTTATCTTCACCTGAAATTTGCCTGCGCCTTCTTCTTTTGTCCATGGAGAAGTCCAGTTGAATGTTCTGACAAATACTTTATAGGAGCCGCTAGATGCAATGTTAATAGTGCTAATGGCATCTACCACAGGTTTACCCTTGCCATGAGCCATTAAATATGGTGATCCCATCTGATCCATAAACTGCTGATCAACCACCCAACCGCCTTTTTTGCTAAAACTTTCAGCCTCCAGAAGAATTGATTGAGCCGACGATGAGAGAGAAAATAACATTAATAGTATTGGTATTAACGATAGCTTTTTCATGATAATGATTTTTAAAATGAACGGCTTCACATTTCTATATGGTGAAGCCGTTGTAAATATATAAAAATTGTTTGGAAATTATTCAATTTTCTAATATCCAGGGTTGTTTGGTTCTAAGTGTTTGTTTATAAGTATCTCTTTCGATGGGATAGGCCATAGATATTGACGTGTCTTATCGAAAGATCTGATGGTTACAGTTTTTATTAATCCTGCTGCGCTTAGCTTAGAGTAGTCTGGGATAGAGTTCTCGTCGATAGATGGTGTGCCTGGGAAAAACCATAAGCCTTTATCAACAACTTTAGCTTTTAGATCGGCATTGTCGAGTAGTCCGTAGTTTGGTTGGTTTAATGCTTTTTCTGCAATTCTCCAACGTATAATATCCATATAACGCAACTCTTCTAATGCAAATTCAGCACGACGTTCAAATCTTAAGATAGATCTTAGTTTAGTTTGATTGGTTTCAGTAATAGCAGGATATGCAGCAGTGTTGTCGTAGGTTGTGCCATAAGCTCTTGCTCTTACTTGATTCATAGCATCAAGCACTGTTTGGTCGATCTTGTTTTGTTCGATCATTGCCTCAGCATAAATAAGCATTACGTCGGCAAGACGAATAACGATATAGTCTGGTTCAATTTGATTTGAATTTTGGAAAAAACTGTCGTCCACGCCTTTGCAAAATATCAATCCAGTGTAAGATGCGTATTGAGTGTTAATACGACTATCGTTATTTTTGATCTTTTTGCCAGTTTTGTAGTTCATGACCTCTTTAGAATATGGGTTTGGATCATAATCAATATCCAAAAATCTAGTTACCTCATCTTTACCAACAGCAACAATTGTCTTAGCCATACGAGGGTCACGATTTTTGAATGGGTTGCACGGGTCGTAAAGAGGCGATTTGTCGATAGGTAGACCATCTGAGCAAAGATAAGATGCAGCAAGATCCCATGATGGCATGTAGGCTGCCCAAGCACCTCTGTTGCGAGGACCAATATTCAAACACCACCAAGAACCTAAAACCTCTTTATACTCAATAGATCGTGGCATGCCAAAAATTATCTCTTTTGAGTTTTTTGTGCCTGAAAGGAATAGATTACTATAATCTGAATGCAAAGAGTTTGATTTTAGATCTATACATGCTTTTGCAGCAGCAGCAGCCACAGGGAAATCGTTTAGATATATGGCAGTACGTGCTTTAAGTGCGTAGGCTGCCGCTTTGGTGGCTCTTTTGGTTGAATTAGCAGGATATGATATAGGTAGGTATTTTGCAGCATAATCAAGATCTTCATAAACCTTAGCCAGCACCTCAGCTTTTGGACTACGACCTATTGAGTATGAGTCTTCTATACTCATGATTTTGTCGGAGTAAACCACATCGCCAAAGTGAGCGATCATATTGCCATATTGTGCTCCACGAACAAAGCGAGCTTCAGCTATATAAGCATCGAGTTTTGCAGAGTTTATTAGGGCTTTAATTTCGGGTTTGTCAAGAGAGAAAAGTATTGTGTTTGCTCTTGCAATGGCTTTGTATGAATTTGACCACAATGTAAGAGCTGTGCCCCACTGGCTATCTATTGTACCATTTGTGATAGGGGTCATAGTTTCACGATACATCCAGTCGTCGGTGAAGGCGTTGTCGTCTTTACTCCAAAATATAATACGGTAAAGATCCATAAGTGCCATTTCAATCTCAACCTCATCGGAATACCATTTGTCGGCGGCTCCTTCTGAAAGAGGATATAGGTCGGTTTCGTTGTTACAAGAACCGCATATAAATATCAAGCTCAGTAGGAGTGAATATATTTTGTTTTTCATATTCATTTATTTTAATTGTTGTAATTATTATATCATCTATTGCTTAGAATGTAATTGATACTCCACCTAAGAATGTTGCTGTTATAGGATAACCGTTCATACCTAATTCCGGATCATATCCTTTAGGGTATTTGCTGAAACATAGAACGTCGTTTGCACTAATATAAAAGCGTAGGTTTTTCACAAGCAATTTCTCTGTAAATCGAGTAGGGATAGTGTAGCCTAGAGTGATGTTCTTAACACGTAGATAACCTCCGTTAAATAGCCAGAAATCGCTCATAGCATAATTAATTCCTAAGTTGTTTTGAGAATAACGAGGATATTTAGCTCCAGCATTTTGCTCATCTGTGTTGTATGCGCTCCAGCTTTTACCAACTATCTCAGTAGGGAATACTCCCCAGTTTGCTCCATTAGGTTGAAGTTGAGCTTTTAGATGTGTGTTTTGTTTGCCAACGCCTTGCAGTGCAATGCCAAGGTCGATTCCTTTGTAACCGAAACTGAAATTTGCTCCGAACATAAATTGAGGAAGTGATCCGCCAAGAAGCACACGGTCGTAGTCGGCTGATATCTTACCATCAGGCACACCGTCAGGACCAGAAACGTCTACAAATTTCACATCACCGGGTTTTGTGTTAGCATTCAATTTTGGAGAGGCATCAACGTCGGCTTGATTTTGGAATAAGCCGTTTGACCGATAACATTCGTTGAACTCACTGCCTTCGTATTTCACTACATCACCTAAAAATTCTGTACCGCCAAGGTCGCCCATTTTAGATTTGAATTGCGATAGATTGAAATTAACAGAATAAGAGAAATCGTTTACTTGATCGCTCCAGCCAAGGTCTAAGTCGAAACCTCTGGTGCTCATTGTTCCTGTGTTTTGTTGTGGATTTTCAAAACCTACATATTTTGGTATTTCAAGAGCCAAAAGCATGTCTTTTGTCTTTTTGAAATAATATTCGCCAGTGATACGGAAACGATTGTCGAATAGATTTATATCAACACCAATATTTGTTGATTGTGTCTTCTCCCAAGATATATCGTTGATAGCGTATTTCACTTGTGCTGCTGTTTGTTTCGACACTATATCGTTGCCTTGATAGAATAGTGCGCTGCCAAAAGCCATTGTGGCTTGATATGGATAATCACCAATACGTTCATTACCAAGGGTTCCCCATGATGCACGTAATTTAAGATAAGAGATTGTCTTTTGGTTTTTCATGAATTTTTCTTCCGACATAACCCAACCTCCAGATACAGATGGAAATAGACCCCAACGATAATCTCTTGCAAAACGAGATGAGCCATCGTAACGCACGTTAGCTTGAATTAAGTAGCGATTGTTGTAGCTGTAAACGGCACGACCAAACACTGAGCGGTATGCACTTTCACCTGCTGAACCTGAATTGTCGCGGTATGTAAGAGGACCAATATTAAGATATGGATAGTTTTGAAGAAGATACTCATCTCTTGATGCGCCAAGATTTTCATATTTTGAATAGAAATTCTCGTAACCTGCCATTATAGATAGACTATGTTTACCAAAATCTTTGTTGTAGTTTGCTAAAAACTGAGTTGTCAAACTGTAATCATCGTTTCTGCCCTCTGAAAGTTTTGTGGCAGCGTGGTTTTCTATGTAACGTAGAAATTGTGTAGGATCTTCTGATTCATACACTGATACTTGTTTGCGGAAGTTTTTCGACTTGCTAAAGTTGAATGTTGGAGCAAGAATTGCAGATAATTTCAATCCATCAATAGGTTTAATATCTAAAGCGGCTTTACCTCCTATTTGATTATACCATGAACTATTTGTGCCACCGTAAATACTTGCAGCATAAGGGTTGTTGCCACTTTTACCATCGGCAATTCTTCCATCTGCCCAAACAGCAGGATAGATTGCTGGTGCTAAGTTCATGTTGTAAAATGGATCTTCGTTAGGACTTCTGTTTATTGATCTTTTGAAGTTTACGTCGAGTGTTGCTCCAATATATTTGTTTATAGTGAAGTCGTTGTTTGAACGAGCTGTGATTCTTTCATATTGCTTGTTTGCAAATAGTCCATCAATTTTATCATAGCGAATAGATACATTTGACTTCACAACTTTTGAACCTGCGGAGATGCTTACGTTGTGTGATTGACGTGTGGCTTTGTCTTTAAGTATCAGATTCCTCCAGTTAGTATCGGGATATTTGTTTGGATCTTTAGCATTTAGTTCGGCGTAGTTTTCGATAACATCTTGCGCGTATGTAGGATATTTGTTAGCTCCGTTGCCAAGGTCGTTCCAACGTAGTTCGTTTAATGACGACATATATTCTGTTGCGCTTTGAAGCCCTGTTTGTTGTGTTGGTGTTTCAAAACCTACCTCGTAAGAGTAATTAAGTGATATTTGTTCGTTTTTAGCACGTTTTGTGGTGATAAGAATCACACCAGAGGCTGCACGTGAACCGTATATTGATGCCGATGCTGCGTCTTTCAAAACGGTAAGAGTCTCGATGTCGCTCGGATTAACTTGATTCACATCGCCAACAGGAACACCATCAACAATAACTAGTGGTTCGCTGTTGCCAATTGTGGTTATCCCACGTATTTTTATCCCACTCGATGCGCCAGGGGCATTACTGTTACGTGTCACCATCACACCTGAAACAGCACCTTGAAGAGCTTGTGACACTTGCATGCTTTTTCTTTCAACAATATTCTCACCTGAAACATTTGAAATTGCACCTGTAAGATCTTTTTTGCGCATGGTACCATAACCAACCACCACAACTTCGTCGATGTCTAAAGCATCAACTTCCATTTTTACATTTAGATTATTAGCGCGTGCTGATATTTCTTGAGGCTTGTAGCCAATAAACGAGAAACGTAGAGTTTGATCTTCGTTTGCTATCACGCTGAAAGCACCATCTTGATCGGTGATATTACCTGTGCCCCTGCCAATAACTTCAACCATAACACCTGTTAGCGGTTTGTCGTTTTCGTCAAGAACTTTACCAGTGACTTTACGTTGCTGATCTGTGGCTAATTTGGTTGTAGTCACTGGCGATGGTGTAGAACTCTTTGAGATGGCTATTTGACGATCATTGATTGAGTAGGTGTATGGAGTATTTGCAAATGCCTTATTTAGTATTTGTTCAATAGTTGCTTCATTTGAATCAACCGACACTTTGCGTGAGGTGTTTACTATCTCTGGGCTATAAATTATTACAAATTCGCTGTTTTGCTCTATTTGTTTGAAGAGCTCAGAGATGGGTTGGTTGTTTAACGATACAGACAGCTTAATGCTCTGGGCATAAGCTGAATTGATGTAGACATTTGCTGCCATAGCTTGAAAAGAAAAGCTCGCTGCAAATACTACTAAAAACACTTTTAGAAAAAATGTTTTGAAATGAGTAAATTTCTTCATAATTTTGTTGATTAAAGATTACATTGACTTTGCAATTGCAGTTGCAAAATAAGTTATTGTCTTTTGTGATGAGATGGTGGGTGGTGCAGTTTTCGTTGCGCCATCCACTTAATTTTTCTTTAGTTTTGCCATAGGCTATCGTGGGTTAGTGTTATAGTATTATTGAGTTTGGTTGCTTTTAATTTTGATATGATCGACAATGTGTTCACCACATCACTAGCATCATCTTTAAGGTCTAGTTTGCCGTTTATAATCATTGATGAGTGCGATTTTTCTATTTCAATATCAATGTTGTAGAACCTAGAAACTCTTGCTGCAACCTCTCCAAGTGGTTGATTCTCAAATATCATTAGTTTGTCAATCCAACATATATATTTGTAGGTGTCTACATTTTCAATAGTGCTGTTTTGTTTGTCGAGCTGAAACATCTGACCTGGGGCAATAAACATTTTAGGTTTGCCCACCACATCAACATTCACTTTACCACTTACCAAAACCACTCGTGAGGCATTGTCGTTGTCGTAGGAGGTGACGTTGAATCTTGTGCCAGTGACGTTTACTTTGAAATTTTTGGTTTTAACGATGAATGGTCGTCCATTGTCTTTTGCAACATCTAAGAATGCTTCCCCTTCAATATATACTTCACGAAGGTCACTGCCAAAATTTGTTTTATATATAATTCTGGAATCTGAATTTAATGTTACTTTTGAACCATCGGAAAGAATCACCTCTGCTCGTTTACTTTTTGGTACTATTATTTGTGAGATATGCGATTTGTCGCTGCTTTGCTGCTCTTCAAGTATTTTCTCATTTATTGTGGTTTTACCATTTTTAGAATGTTCTATCGTTGCATTGTTTTGCACCTCAATCGACGATGAGTTGTCTAAATTTATGGTTACCTCTTTAGATACAGATTTACTGTTTTGGGCTATTGTTAAGTAGTCAATTTCTGTTGAAACAGGTGTAGTGGAGTTGATTGTGTAGATGGTCAGAGCCACTGCACATATTAGTATGGCCGCAATTGTGCTTATTTTTGCATATAATTTATTACGTGACAATTTCTTAG